>NZ_JAZLLZ010000166.1:0-28659 GCF_045598405.1 Sodaliphilus sp. | reverse complement strand
CGAACCGAGCGAAGCGAGCTCGGCAAAGTGAGCAGCGGTAAGTCGGCGAAGCCGGTGCCGCGGATAGCGAACCTTTGCCAACATTCGAAGTGGCGGTGGGGGAAGAAATGCAACACGCACCGCGTCCAGCAGGACGCTAATTGGAGCAAATAGGTGAGACTCAAATGGTTTCACATGCTAAAGTTGAGTATATTTGTGTCTTCCTGACGCAGTTTAGGATGGCTTTTTCCCGTGCAGGCTCTTGGAGCTTTGCTCCCTGCGCGCCTACACGGTTATCGCAGGTACTGTCCTTTTGGACAGAATACTATTTTTTTTGATGCAATAGCCGTGCATTAGTGAGCAATTAATTTGCATAATCCAATTATTATGAGTACTTTTGTGGTTAAAACAGAAATATTATGCGAACACTATTTATATCACTTCTTGTTGTGCTCATGGGCATGTCGGCTCACGCTACAGTCATCGACAACACTGCCGGTTCTTTAGAGTCTCTCACTACCGACCATTCTATCACTTCTCTCACGGTCACAGGCAGCATGGACGCACGCGACTTTAAGTTCATTGCCGATAGTCTTGTTGGCCTCAACGAGCTGGATTTGAGCCAAGTGCAAATCGTGGGATATGCCAATGCCAACAAACCGCTGGTGGGCACATTCTTCACCTTCCCTGCCGACGAACTTCCCGCAACCGTTCTCATGGGGTCTGAAATAAGTTCAATCGTCTTGCCCCAGGGCCTCAAGTCACTTGGACATGCATCGCTTGCCGGTTGCGCTAACCTCAAGCAAGTGGAACTCCCCGAGTCACTGACTACCATCGGCAGCTACGCATTGAGCGGAAGCGGCATCGAGTCAATCACGGTGCCTCAAAGCGTCACAAGCATTGGCGAGAGCGCATTTGCACGCTGCGCTGCGCTCCAGTCGGCTACAATCAGCGTGAATGTAATCCCCGATTATGCTTTCTTCGGAACCGCTGCCTTGAGCCAACTCACACTTGGCAGCAACGTCACAACCATAGGACGCGGCGCTTTCAACGGATGCACGGCGCTCAACGAAATCACAGTGGGTGAGGATAATGACATCCAGATTATTGATGCCGAAGCTTTTATCGGTGCTAGCGCACAAGGATTTGATCTCAACAAGCTTGCTAATCTCGAGAGCATAGGAGCCTGGGCGTTTGCCGGAGCTGGTCTCCAGGCAGCCAACTTGCCCCAGTCGGTAGGCACAATAGGCCAGGGCGCGTTCTACTACACACCCTCACTCACTACCGCAACCCTGCCACAGGGCATCACCATTGTCCCCGACTATGCATTTGCCGGAGCTGCGCTCAATGGCAAATTTGCGTTGAGCGAGGACGTGGAAGGCGTGGGCAACTACGCGTTCTACAACGACTCGGCAATCTCGGTGTTCACCATTCCTGCTGCCGTGAGCTATCTGGGCAGCTGGGCAATGGCTGGAATGACAAAGCTCGACACCGTCAACGCCGCTCCCGCAGTGGTTCCCGAACTTGGCGACAGCGTGTGGGCAGGAATCATGCAGAGCGCGGTCATGCTTAACACCGCCGACAACGACATCGCCGACCTCTATGCGGCTGTTGACCAGTGGAAGGAATTCCACATCCTGCGCAACTACCTCGTGGGTGACGTGAACATGGACGGCGACATCGATGTCACCGACGTAAACGCCATCGTGTCGCACGTACTCGGAAACGAGGTTGTCCCGTTTGACCTCGAAGCAGCCGACATCAACCACGACGGAGTCATCGACATCACCGACATCAACGCTCTGGTACTTTTCGTTCTTGAGGGACGCCACGAGTATATCCGCAAGGTAAAGGGCCACAAGGCTTCGCAAGGCAACATCACCACCGACGGCATCACTATCGACGACTTCTCTATCGCTAGCGGCGAAACCCGCGAGATTGAAATCAATCTCACTAATGCGCGCAGCTACAGTGCTCTGCAGTTCGACATCGACATGCCCCAAGGCCTTGAAATAGTGCCCGGCAGCATCTCGGGCACAGCTCGCGGCATCAAGCACAGCTTCATGATGAGCAGCCGTCAAGACCGCATCATGGGATACTCTAACTCACTCGCGCCCATCAGCGGCAACGAGGGTGCCATCATCAAAATCCAGGTCAAAGCCACCCAGGACGTGCAGGGTGATATCGGCATCAGCAACATCATCTTCACTACCGCGCAGAGCGAACGCTTCATGGGTACCGATAGCTATGCAATGGTGAGCGGCACCACTGGCGTCAACGACCTGGGCTACAACAGCGACAAGGTGTTTGCCCAGAGCGGCAGCATCATCATCGAGACCGCAACCGGTGCTGCGGCACAGATTGTCGCAACAAACGGATCATCGCAAGAAATCACAGCAGCTGGCGGACGCACACAAGTCGCAGTGCCAGCAGGCATCTACGTGGTTGTGCTCAACGGCAACAGCTACAAAGTGGCTGTTAAGTAAAGCCACTGTTTGATACTTAATTATACACAAAAACCACCACACGGCAATTAGAAAATTATGCGCAAATTATATTTCCTGCTCGCAGCCGCAGCAACAGCACTTTGCAGCAACGCCCAGATTGAATGTCAACCTGGCCGACTCGGTCACCTGGTGACCGACCACAACATCACATCGCTCACACTCACAGGCAGCATGGACGCACGTGACTTCAAGTTCATCTCTACCAGCCTGCGCAACATCGAAACCCTCGACTTGAGCGCTGTAACTATCCAGGCCTATGAAAACTTGAGCGCACCCGTCTTTGGCAACGAGTATTCTTATGCAGCCAGCGTGGTTCCCACAATGGCTCTCGCCGGAATGCCTCAACTCACCACAGTGACGCTGCCTCACAGCGCCACATCGCTAGGGTCGGCGGCACTTGCTGCATGTCCATCGTTGAGCACCGTCACAATGAGTGATGCACTGGTCAACGTGGGCGAATATGCGTTCAGCGCCTGCACTTCGCTCGAGAACGTGACGCTTCCCGCTAGCCTGGCCACAGTGGGGCAGGGGGCCTTCTCTCGTTGCACCCGTCTCGCTACCGTAGGCGTTGCCGCAAGCGATGCTCCGGCACAGGAACTCACCATCGGCGACGAGGCTTTTCTCGACTGCCAGGCTCTCACACAAGTCAACCTGGGCGACAACCTCACAGCCATAGGCAACTCGGCATTTGCAGGAACTGCACTCACCGTGCTCGACCTCACTCAATACAAGAACCTCAAGTCGATAGGCGACTGGGCTTATACGTTGAGCCAAGTCACTAGCGCGACATTCCCCGCGTCGCTCAATCACCTGGGCAAGGGCGCATTCATCTACAACCAGCGACTCAACTCGGCATCTCTGCCCGCAGGACTCGACCACGTCGGTGACTTCACCTTTGCTGGCAATGCGATGCTCGATTCTATCAACCTGGGCCACGTCAAGAGCATAGGCAACTATGCCCTCTACAATACCCCTCGAGTGGAAACCCTCGTCATTCCATCGTCTGTCGCATCAATCGGCGACGAGGCAATGGCAGGAATGACCGGGCTCAAACTTATCACCGCCCTCCCCACCACAGTGCCTGCGCTGGGTCAGAATGTGTGGGCTGGTGTTGACCAATCCACAGTGCGCCTGGTCACAACCAAGGGCTGTGCCAACGACTATGCCCAAGCATTGCAGTGGCAAGACTTCATCGTGTCCTACGAAGCGCTGCTAGGCGATGCCGACGAAGACATGATGATCAGCGTGAGCGATATCAACATCATGACCAACGTCGTTTCTGGTTTTATCACCAATTATCCCGTGCAGACCGATGTCAACCAAGACGGAGAGGTAGATATCAACGACGTGAACGGGGACATCAACTTCATCCTCAATCGCAAGCCTTACACCTACATATATATCGAGCCTAATACTAACGACGCTCTCAACATCAGGTCGTTTGACATCGCTCCAGGCGAGACTCGCGACATAGAGCTCAACCTCGACAACAACGAGCTGTGTTCGGCCCTGCAGTGCGACATCATTCTGCCCCAGGGGCTCACCATCGAGGCTGTGAGCACAACACAACGCACTAGCGGCCACGCCATCGTCAGTGACACTAACGGCGGCGAGACTCGACTCGTGTGCTACTCAATGAACAACCAGCGCATCCCTGGCAACGATGGCGCAGTGATCATGCTCAAGGTGAGGGCTTCTGAAGAATTCACCAGCGAGGGAACCATCACTATCAACAACATCGTGCTGGCCGATGCCAGTCACCCAGCTCTCTTTGCCCGCGAGGCCACAGCCACAGTGAGCAGCACATCGGGTGTTGACGACATCAATGCTCGCATTGACCGTGTTTATGCCACTGGCAACACCCTCGTCATCGAGGCACAGGAAGACTGCACTGCACAACTTGTGGCAATGAACGGTGCATCGACAACCATCAACCTCGCTGCCGGACGCAACGAGTCACAGCCCGGAGCAGGCATCTACGTGGTTGTGATAGGCGGCAAGAGCTTCAAGGTGGCAGTTAAATAACTAAACAACTAGAACAATCTATCCTGAAATGGGAAAAAACAAATTAAAGAAATTTGCCGAAATGGAAACTATGGACTGCGTGTTCCAGTTTCCATTTGCGGTTATTAAGGACAACACTTGTCCCATGCGCGGACACTGGAACGAACTGTATTTTCACAACGACAACCCCATAGTGCTTGAGCTGGGTTGCGGCAAGGGTGAATATGCTGTGGGACTGGGCAAGCGTTTCCCTGGCAAGAACTACATAGGCGTGGACATCAAGGGCGCTCGCATGTGGACCGGTGCCAAGCAGGTGACACTCGACCACATGACCAACGTGGCATTCCTGCGCACCAGCATCGAGTTTATCGACCGCCTCTTCGCACCCGGCGAGGTTTCGGAAATATGGATCACCTTCCCCGACCCGCAGATGAAGAACGAGAACAAACGCCTCACCGGCACCCGTTTCCTCAAGAACTACCGCAACATCCTCAAGGACGGCGGACTGGTGCATCTCAAGACCGACAGCCCGTTCCTTTACACCTATACCGACGCTCTCATCAAGGAAAACAAACTCCCCGTGGAAGTCAACACAAGCAACCTCTATAGCAGCGGCCTTGCCGACGACATCCTGGAGATAAAGACACACTACGAGCGTCAGTGGCTCGAGCGCGGACTCACCATCAAGTACCTCCAGTTCCACCTGCCGCACGACGTGGAACTACGTGAACCCGACATCGAAATCGAGCCCGACACCTACCGCAGCTACCACCGCGACCAGATGGTGTTCAATGACCTAGAGTAAGCTATAAAGGCTATCCCGGCTATAAAAAACTATAAAAAAAACTATGACACTATACCCCAATCTTATACTCGACGCATTGCGCACGGTGCGCTATCCAGGCACTGGTAAAAACATCGTGGAAATGGGCATGATAGCCGATGATATGCGCATCGACGGCAACAAAGTTTCATTCTCAATCGTGTTTGACAAGCCCACCGACCCGTTCATCAAGAGCGTGGTGCGTGCTGCCGAGGCTGCGATCAGCACCCACGTGAGCCCTGATGTGGAAATCAAGGGTAACATCACTGCGGCAACACGCCAGCAGGCTCCCGCTAAGAAGGAACACCCCATCTTACCAGGTGTGAAGAACATCATAGGCGTTTCGTCGGGCAAGGGCGGTGTGGGCAAGAGCACTGTCTCGGTCAATCTCGCGGTGTCGCTGGCACAGCTTGGTTACAAGGTAGGACTGCTTGATGCCGACATCTTCGGCCCCTCTATCCCCAAGATGCTTGGCATCGAGGACGAACAACTCTACATGCGTCCCGACGGCGACCGCAACCTCATCATTCCTGCCGAGAAACATGGCGTGAAGACACTCTCCATAGGCTTCGTTATCGACAAGGACAAACCTGCGCTGTGGCGTGGCGGCATGGCTAGCAACGCGCTCAAGCAGCTCATCACCGAGGGTGACTGGGGCGAACTCGACTACTTTGTCATCGACATGCCTCCTGGCACTAGCGACATTCACCTCACTCTGGTGCAGACCCTTGCCATCACTGGCGCCATTGTGGTCACCACGCCGCAGGAAGTGGCTCTGGCCGATGCTCGCAAGGGAGTGAACATGTTCTTGAGCGAGCACGTGAAGGTGCCTGTACTGGGTATCGTCGAGAATATGTCGTGGTTCACCCCTGCCGCACACCCCGATGAGCAATACTTCATCTTCGGCCGCGACGGTGGCAAGAACCTGGCCGAAGCTCTGGGTGTGGAACTGTTGGGGCAGATTCCACTAGTGGCAAGCATCTGCCGAGGCGGCGACGACGGCACGCCCGTCACACTGCAAAACAGCGTCTCTGGGCAGTCATTCATTGCCCTGGCACGCAAAGTAGCACAAGCAATAGACACCCGCAACACCACACTCCCCCCCACAACAAAAGTAGAAACCCATTAAACTGAAAGAAATTATTCAAAATTAAAAGAAATTAAATTGATGATAACAACCATCACAAGAAAAGAATACATGCAAATGTATGGTATCATTGGTGCAGCTCTGGAAGTCCACAATAATCTCAAGCGAGGACTCGAAGAAGCCATTTACCAAGAGGCCCTAGAGATGGAACTATCTGATAGAGAAATATCTTTTGAAACTCAAAAAGTTTTAAATACATATTATAAAGACAGAAAATTAAAGAAAATATATCAAGCAGACCTATATAGTAATGGTGTAATGATTGAGCTGAAATCTGTATCACAATTAAATTCAGAACATAGAGCACAATTAATCAATTACATGCGCATTACTAAAACTAACAGAGGATTACTTATAAATTTCGGAGAAAAAAGTCTTAGGGTTGAAAGATATATTTATCAACAAGATAAAGACGACTTTATCCTGTTGAGTAAAAAGAACTTAAAACTATACGTTTCCGATAATTAAAATTTCTTTTAATTTCGAATAATTTCTTTCAGTATAGAAAACATTAGCAAAAATAACTTGAAATTATCTGTTTCCGATAATTAAAATTTCTTTTAATTTCGAATAATTTCTTTCAGTAAAAAACAACACTATAATGAAAAAGATTTTAGCATTACTTTCAGTGGCGGCATTGCTGCTCACTAGTTGCGGTTCAGTGCCCATTACTGGACGCAAGCAACTCAACCTCGTGAGCGACAGCGAGGTTCTGCAGTCAAGTTTACAAAGCTACACAAGCTTCATGAGCACTGCCAAGGTCTCTACACAGAAGACCCAGAGCGCTCAAGTAACCCGCGTGGGCAAGAATATCGCCGCAGCAACCGAAGCCTATCTCAAGGCAGTGGGCATGGAAAGCGAGATCAAGAACTACGCATGGGAGTTCAACCTGGTCAAGAGCGACGAAGTGAACGCGTGGTGCATGCCTGGTGGCAAAATCGTGGTGTATGAGGGCATCATGAAACTCGTGAGCAGCGACGACGAACTCGCAGTGGTTCTTGGACACGAGGTTGCCCACGCCGTGGCAAAGCACGCCAACGAGCGCATGAGCCAGCAGATGCTTGCACAGACCGGTGCCAACGTGCTGGGTGTAATCACTCAAGGCAAGAGCACTTCTACTCAAGCTGTTGCGCAGCAAGTCTATGGACTCGGCGCCCAGTATGGCGTGATGCAACCCTTCTCTCGCAAGCACGAGAGCGAGGCCGACTACATGGGACTCGTGCTCATGTCTATCGCTGGCTACAACCCCGACGTGGCTATCACATTCTGGCAGAAGATGAGCGCTGCTTCTAGCGCCAAAGTGCCCGAATTCTTGAGCTCACACCCCAGCGATGCAACACGCATCAAGCAGATTCAGGAAAAACTCCCCGAAGTAAAGAAAAACTACTGCACTGGCAAAAAATAGTCACTGGTAACAAGACACAGGAATCTATTACAATAACCTCCCGCTACTTCATTAAGAAGCGGGAGGTCTTATTTTGCCATTACTTCTTGAACCAATCGGTTTCAAGGATGATGTCGGAGATGCGGTGCTTTTCGGCAGGAGAAAGGCGCGTTGACTTGGGATTGAACAAATCCCTGCCCACCCCTTGCCAGTCTTGCTTCACATGCAGCAAGTGCAGCAATGTGGGATAGACATCGGTCTGGTAAATGGTTGCTGTGTCGTGCTGCTGCACCGGCAACTGGAATCCGCCTGTGATGATGAGCGGTATCGAGTTGTGCGTCTTGTCAACCCAGTCGTCATCGTGATGATCCGAAGCCAGGATAACTAGGCTGTTGTCCCACTGGCCGTTGTGGCGAAGTGCTTCGATCATGCGTCCCAAGTGGAAGTCAAAGTAATTGGCCCGTTCAAAATACAAAATCTCCTTTTCGGGAAAACTCTTGTCATTAAAGTCGCGCATCCGTTCGGGAAAATGCTGCGAGATGGGCGTGTGGGTTGAAATATTGAGTATGGTAACAAACAATCGCTCATTCTTGTAGTGGTTAAGCACCTGAATGGTACTATCTACCAGATGTTTGTCATCGTCATGTCCATGCTTAATGGTGCTATAAAGCGAATCTATGCCATAGGCCACGCACATTTCCTCCTGGTGCCACACATGCTTGCCTGTGGGGATTACCATCGCGGTGCTGTAACCCAGTTCCTTGCAGATGCTGCCCATGCCGCGGTGCGAGTTGTGGGTGAACGTGTTGACGGTGTTTTTGGTGCTGTGCTGCAAGATGCCGCTCATGTAGATGAGCTGCCCGTCGCTGCTCCAGCCTATTCCCACCTCTGATGCCATATTCAGGTTGCAGTATTGTGCCTCGCGGGCCAGCCGGGCCAGGTTGGGCATCACGCTGTCGCCATCGCACACAGCAGTCACTGCGTCCGACATGATGCTCTCCATCAGCACAAAGACGATATTGCGGGGCAACGCCGTGGAGTCATTGGCAGGCATAGCCTCTGTGGCACGCCGCCTAGACAGCTCCTGCATCGATTTTATGTCGGCTTCGGTGCGATCGCGGTGCATGTTAAGCGTGTAGAGGTTGCTATAAAAGAAATGGAAAAAACCATACCGATAGCCCACCACATAGGAGTTAGAACCGAAGTTCCCGCCCCAGAAGTTAAACGCCTTGACCAGCGGGACGTGCTTGGCACGAGAGTTGGTCACATAAATCCCGGCAAACGACAGCGCAATGGGGACGAAAAGGTAATACCACCGCAACTGCTTCCAGCGATCCTTGGTGCTGAAAAACACCCAGTAGCAAGCACCCAGAAACAATATCGACACAACGATGTCTCTAATGTGAGTCAGAGACACGATGCTCTCGCCCAGCATGTCGAAGTTGCGCACTTCGCCTATCATGGTTATATCCACATAGGTGTCGAAGTGACGCAGGTAAATCACATTCACCATGCACCATGCCCAGAAAATGCCCGCAGCCACCATTCGTGCGCCTGCACGCTTGAACGCACATGCCACAAGCGTTACTATCGAGGCATCAAAAATAATGCCGCACACATTACACAGGTAATATATCAGCTTGTTGATATCCCCATCTCCCATGACGACGTAATCGTAATGGGTGTAGAGCAGCAGCGAGCTGAAGAGGATTAACGTCAGTAGTCGTTTCATGCTGTTTCATTAACGGCAGAGTCCCTGCGCATATCCCACATCGAAATTACTGCAATGAGTCGAGTATCGCCTTGAGTTCCTCATCGGTCTTGGTGAGGCGGTTGCGGCAGTAGTCAAGGAGTTCCTTGGCACGCTTGGTGTAGGTGCTCAAGTTGTCGATGCTGCACTCGGGGTCTTGCATTTTCTTCACGATTTCGTCAAGCTCGGCCACGGCCTTGCTATAGTTCATATCTTCCATATCTTTATTTTTGTCGTTATTGTTTATCTAGTTTTATTGCTCCCACCTGGGTTGTTGCCTTGCCATCCTTGAAGAATGTGGTGATCACGTCGCCAGGATTGAGTTGAGATGCCTCGGTCACGAATTTGCCCCCACGCATGGTGAGCGAGTAGCCCCGGTTGAGGATGTTGCGTGGCGAGAGCAGCGTCACCTTGTCGTCGAGCGACTGCAGGCGCAGCTGCGCCGTAGCCAGCGACTGCGTGACAGCCGACTTGATGATCTCCACGCTATGGTCAAGACGGGTGTTCTGTGCCTTGATGATTGAGGTGGCTGCCATGGGTATCGTTTCGAGATAATTATCGAGGCGGGTGTGCGCTGTGGACACAATGCGCTGTGCTGTGGCAGGAATCAGCGACGTGTAATAGGAAATGTGCTCGCGCTCACGTCCCAGAATGTCACGCGCATTGTTAATGACGAGGTTGCGCAGCTCGTCCAGGCGAGCCAGGGCATTGATGCCTTGCCCTATGAGGAACTCGGCGGCTGCCGTTGGGGTTTTGACACGCATTGCTGCCACATAGTCGAGCACCGTGGTGTCGCGTTCATGCCCTATGCCCACGATCACAGGTATTGGAAACAGCGCCACCGCCCGGGCCAGATCGTAGTTGTCAAAGGAGTTGAGCTCGCTAGTGGCACCGCCGCCGCGTATTATCACCAGGCAGTCAAAATACTCGTGCAGCGATGCGACCTTTTTAAGGGCTTCGAGCACACTGGGCACAGTATTGTTGCCTTGAAGGACGGCAGTGAACAGGTGGGTGTAGAACTTGAGCCCGTAGGCATTGTTATCAAGCTGGTTCATGAAGTCGCCATATCCCGCAGCCGTCGCGCTAGAGATCACCGCAACCCGCTGCGGCACAGTTGCCCAGGGCAGGCGCTTATTGTTGTCGATGATGCCTTCCTTGGTCAGCTTTTCGATGATTTCCTTGCGCAGGCGAGCCATGTCGCCCAGGGTGAACTCCGGGTTGATGTCGCCTATCACTGCCTTTATGCCATACTGGCCGTGGAAATTGACGGTCATGCACACCATCACCTTCATGCCGCTGGCAAAATCCTGGCCTGTCACAGCCTTGAACCTGGCAGCGAGACCAGCATAGGTGCTCGCCCAGATCACGGCCCCCAGGCGAGCCACAGTCTGTTCCTTGTCGTCCTTCTCAATGAGTTCGAGATAGCAGTGGCCGCGCGACACACGCACATCGCTGGTCTCGGCAGTCACCCACTGGCGGTGCAGGCCGGGATCGGCGTTCACAGCATCAGCGATGCGGTTGTTAAGGGCGCTCAGCGTGATGGCTTGAGGCGTGTTGCTAAATAATGATTGGTCGGTAGGCATAAATTGCTGTTTATTTAGTTAGTTTCCACTGCACGCCGTTGAGGTCGTAGGTGAGCGAAGGCACGAGGATTTTATCTAGCGGAGCATATTCCTCCTTGGTAAGGAACTTCTGCAATCCGTGCCGTGCCACCAGCTTGGTGTGGTCTTTGCCTTCAAAGGTGAGGTCAATCAGTGCAAATGGGATTTCTCCAAGCAGTTGCTCGCTATGTTTCTTGTCAACGCCTTTACGCACAAAATCCCCGAGTTCGGGCATCTTGAAATGCTTGTTGACCAGTGGATACCACTTTGAGTCAAAGAAAGACACCTTGCTGTCCTTGATGGGCACCTCAAATGTCTCAATCACCGCGATGAGCGTGTCTTTCTTTGTGGGCACCATGAGCATCTGCACAGTCTTGCTGCTGCTCATGCGCACGTGCAGGTAGTTGTCCTCCACTGTGATGAGCTGCGTGCCCTCGCCCATGTTATTCTTGGCCTGCACTATCTGGTCGTTGTCATAGTAGTCAAGCAGGTCCAGCCTTGTGGTGAGCGGCAGCAGCATGAATATATTGTTAGGCTCACTGGCAAAGAAGTCACGCACCGTGCGCGCCTCAACACCCACAGCCATGAACATTGTCACAACAATTAGTATTAATTTTTTCATCATCTCCTGAATCTAAATTCTATCAACACAAAATTAGTATAAACTGAAAGAAATTAAAATAATTAAAATAATTTTTATTCTTTCCTTACATAATAATTAAGATTTTTCTCACTTAACAGTACAAAATCATCAGAATCCTGTTGATACAAGTAGCGTTCAACCCTTAAGCTCTTTTCTCCAAAATTTATTAATAAGCCTTTAATAGATTTCGTTATACGCATGTAATTCATCAATTGGGCTCTGTGTTCTGAAATAATTTCTGAAACTGCTTTTAATTCAACAACAATATCATCACAAACAAGATCAGCAACATACATTTTTTTTAACTGATGACCTTTATAAAAAGTATGTAATGGTTTTTGTCGTTCAAAATCCTTACCGTGCTCCATTAATTCAAGTTCAAAGGCTTCTTGATAGATTCCTTCTTCCAAACCACGACCCAAAGTAGCATGGACCTCTTGAGCAAGTCCAACCAAACTATATATATTCATATATTCATTTTTAGATATCGTAGTTCTCATAATTTGAATTATTTAAGTTTCGGATATTAATTTCAGTATCACTATTTTGCTTCAATTAGCGTCCTGCTGGACTCGGTGATTCTTGCATTAGCAACAATTACATTGACATGCGAAACTTAAATTAATTATTTTAATTATTTTAATTTCTTTCAGTTGTAATACGTTTTACCGTTTTTCTTGAACTTGGCGAAGAAACTAAATTAATTATTTTAATTATTTTAATTTCTTTCAGTTATAATACGTTTTACCGTTTTTCTTGAACTTGGCGAAGAAACTAAATTAATTATTTTAATTATTTTAATTTCTTTCAGTTATAATACGTTTTGCCGTTTTTTCTTGAACTTGGCGAAGAAACTAAATTAATTATTTTAATTATTTTAATTTCTTTCAGTTATAATACGTTTTGCCGTTTTTTCTTGAACTGGCGAAGAAACTTAAATTAATTATTTTAATTATTTTAATTATTTTAATTTCTTTCAGTTATAATACGTTTTACCGTTTTTTCTTGAACTTGGCGAAGTGGTCTTCTTTTTTGGGTCCTTTCTTGCCGCGTTTTTTCTCTTCCTGTGCCTTGCGGAACTTGCGGTTGGCGGCATTGCTGCGCTTGCCCTTGGCTTGCTTGAAGTCTTCTTCCTGCCGTGCTATGGCAGCCTCGATGCGTGCCATGCGCTCCTCGCGGCGACGCTCGCTGCGGTTCTTCTTTATCTCGGCCTTCTCGCTGCGGGCTGCGGCCACATAGTCCTTGCCCTCCACAGCAGGCTCCAGATACAGCCGCTTGCCATAGAACTCGGCATTCTTGAGAGCGCTCACCACACGGTGTCCCTCGCCTTTCATCACGTCAAAGAGCGAATAGTTGCTCAGCAGGTCGATGCGTCCCAGCCCTATCTTCTGCCCCTTGGTGTTGGCATTGAGCATGCGTATCAGGTCGGGCGCGAAGAAACCGTCGGCCTTACCCACGTTGATGTATATGCGCTCATATCCCTCTTGCGCCACGCGCGAGTCTTTCTCGCTCATAGAGCGGTTCTTGGGGTCGCCGTGGGGATTTTTCTCTTTTTTCTTGCGCTCGCCCTTGTCGGGTATATTCTCGATGACGGGTGCGTTGCTGTAATAGTCAAAGAGTCGGTTAAACTCAAGCGACAGGATGCGCTTCAGGAGGTCCTCGCTGCTGAGCCACGACAGTTTCTTGAGCACCTCGGGCATGTAGGCAGCGATGCCTTCCTCGTTCACATCCACGCGCTCCAGCTTGTCGATGAGCGAGTGCAGCTGCTTGCCTATGATTTCCTCGGCTTGAGGCACCTCGCGGCGCTCAAAGGTCTTGCCTATGTGCTTCTCGATGTCGCGCAGCTTGTTGCGCTCGCGGGAATGGATGATTGCGATCGACGTGCCAGTCTTGCCTGCACGGCCTGTGCGGCCGCTGCGGTGGTTATACACGTCGTTATCGTCGGGAAGGCTGTAACTGATGATGTGGGTTAGGTCGTCCACGTCGAGGCCGCGCGCAGCCACATCGGTTGCCACCAGAATCTGCAGGTTGCGCTCGCGGAACTTCTTCATCACCGCGTCGCGTTGAGCCTGCGACAGGTCGCCATGCAGAGCGTCGGCATTGTAACCGTCTTGGATGAGGTTGTCGGCTACCTCCTTGGCCATGGCACGGGTGCGGCAGAACACGATGCCGTAGATGCGCGGGCGTGAGTCCACGATGCGTTTCAGGGCAAGGTATTTGTCGCTCGCCTTGACCATGTAGTAGCAGTGCTGCACATTGGCCGAGCCCTCGTTGCGGGTGCCCACCACATACTCTGTGGGATTGTGCATGTAGTTCTTGGCGATGCCGGCAATCTCGGCAGGCATAGTGGCCGAGAACAGCAACATCTTGCGCTGGTCGGGCACATGCTCCAGTATCTCGTTGATGTCATCCACGAAACCCATGTTGAGCATTTCATCGGCCTCGTCGAGGATAACAGTGTTTACCTCGGTCAGGTCCACCTTGCGGCGCTTGATGAGGTCGAGCAGGCGACCCGGGGTAGCCACAATCACCTGCACTCCGCGCGACAGGGCCTTGATCTGGTTCTCGATGCTTGCTCCGCCATACACGGCAAGGATATTCAGCCCGTCGATATACTTCGAGTAGTCGGCGAGGTCGCTTGCTGTCTGCAGGCAGAGCTCGCGGGTAGGATCAAGAATGAGAGCCTGTGTGGCACGCGACGAGACTTCGGTGCGCTGCAGCGTGGGCAGACCGAAGGCTGCGGTCTTGCCGGTGCCAGTCTGTGCCAGCGCCACCACGTCGCTGTCCTCATTGAGCAAGTGCGGGATAACCTTTTCCTGCACTGGCATGGGTGCAACATAGCCCATATCGGCAATCGCCTTGAGCAAATCTTCTCTCACTCCTAATTCTTCAAATGTCATATAATTGTCTTTTCTGTTTTTTTTTATTAAACTACAAAGATACTGCTTTTAAACTAAAAGAACAAAAGAAACATAAGATTTGTGAAAAACCTCATGTTTCTTCTGTCTCTTTTGTGTCTCTGCGGGTGGGGGAGAATCACTTGCCCAGGATGATGTTTATCACCAGGTTGGCATCAGTGACGTCTATGGCGCCGTCGCCGGTCACGTCGGGGTTGCCGGTGTAAGGCTTGCCCAGGATAGCGTTGATGATGAAGTTGGCGTCGGTGATATCTACGACGCCGTCACCGTTCACGTCACCCTTGACTGCTGCCTTGTGGGCTGTGTAGTGGCTGTAGAACTCCTTGAATGTGATGCTCTGCTCGCCTGTGGCGCCGCTCTTGCTGGGGGTGATTTTTATTTCCTTGACGGTGATGGGATAGGTGCTCACCTTGTCCGCTCCGCCCAGTGCCGCGATGTCGAGCAGCAGGGTGTGGTCCTTGCCAGCCTCATATCCGCCCTCTGTCTCGTAACGCACATAGTTGGAACTGGTGACGTTGTTGTTGCGGGTATCTACCTGGATGTAGTCAATGGGGATGCTGCTGTTGAATGTGAGCGCGATGGTGTCGGGAAGGCTGTAGAAGGTGATGTCTTTTTTGAGCGACATGTAGGGCGCACGGCCGCCGCTGTACTTGAACGTGAGCACGCCGTTCTCGCTCAATGCCAGGTTGCTGGCACCGCTCTGCTTGAATGTCCAGCCGTCCCAGGCCTGGTTGATGACGGGGCTGTCGCTGATCTCAACCACCACGGTGTCGTTGTCAACAAACGAGCCTATGTTGCATGTGATGGGAGTCACACCGTTCTTCACTCCTTTGAGCACTCCGGCGGTGATGGTTGCCACGGTGTTGTCCTCGACGTTCCAGTCAAGGTGGGCTGGGTCATAGAAGTAGGTATTGTTGTTGACCGTTGCTGTGACCTCTACGGGATAATCGCGGTCGTCGATGAGGATTGCGGGCTTGATGGCGATTGAGGGCTGTGCCGCGAGTGTGGTCACGGGCACGGTTGCTGTCATGCCGTTGTAAGTGGCGGTGAGAGTGCCACTCACAGCATCGCCTCCTGCAATGAACACGTCGCCTTGAGTGGTGCCAACGCTTGCGTCGCACGACAGGACGAAGCCTTTCACATCCTCGTTGATGAGTTCGCCGTTCTTGTTGTAACCAAGCACTTTGGGAGTGAACGACGAATAAACGGGTGCCTTGACATGGAAGTCGTCAAACATGATAGACGCTATCTCGCTGTCCTCTTCGCCCTCGGCCACGAGCATCCATCCGCAAGCCACAGCGCGAGGTGTGCCCTCGGTGGTGGTGTTGATGATAGAACCGCCTATCATCATCTCGGCCGAACCGCCGGCATCGTAGTTGATTACCTCGCTCACGTCGGGACACATATTCTTGAGAATCTGGCACATGACGGCTGTGGGGCAACCATCGCTCTTGCCGTAGAGTTTGCTCACGCTCTTGTCGATGACAATCATGTAGAGTCGTGTTCCCTCGGCGTTGCAGCCATATGCTGTGCGGCTGTAAACCATGCTGTTATATTCCTCGTCGTAGTTTCGCCCGGTGAGTTCGCCGTTGTGCATCACCTGTGCATTGCCCTCGACCATGCTCTCTATGGCAGGAACGCCTGTGCCGCCGTTGGCGTCATTGGTTGTCCAGTAAGAGGCCACTTCCACCTCATCGCCCACAGCGAGCGCCGATAGCTTTGCCTTGGCAGCGCCGCTGGCTGTGATGCAGGCATCAAATGCTCCCAGCTTCTGGCGGTCGGCGCCGTTGACTATCTTGCTCACCACCATTTTCACGGGCTTGTTGACGAGCCATTTCTCGCCCTCGGCGAAGGTGAGGAAATAGTTGTCGGTCTCGCAGTTGCCCTGATTGTTGTGAGCGGTCCAGTTGGTCTCAAACTCGCGCGTAGCGGTATATGCCTGGTTCCACAGGGCCACCTCGCCGTTGATGCAACGGCGGTTGAAGTTGGCATAGTTTACCTGCTCGGTTTTCTCGCTGGTGATTGCGCCAGCCCAGGCAAAGTGTCCCATGTGCACGCGGCGGTCATGCGTATAGACCGACGCCCCGGTGCGGGCCCAGCCGCCGTCCCACTGGTCGGCGGTCATGTTGGTGTTGACATATGTGGTGTCGTTGCGCACAGCGGCTCCCATAGGGGTGCCCAGAGCATATACATTCCAGGGAGCGCCCGACCCGCCCACAATCCAGAAGTTTCCGTTGCAGGCTGCGACAGGACGCTTGGTGGCTGTGCGGTTGCGGTGATAGGCATTGGCAAGGGCCTCGGTACGCCCCACGGTATTATAGCCGATGGTGGTCTCGACGCGCATGTGAGGGTTGGTCACATCGGCTTCAAGCACATACACATTGAGCGGGTAGTCGGGTATGCGCACGATGGTGTTGACCATTCCAGGACCTATCACACGATGGGCCAGCGTGTCCATAGCATAGGACTTGCCGTTAATCATTACATCGGCCATAGCAACTGTGGCACAACAACTTACCGCTAGTAAAGATAAGTAGATTCGTTTCATAAAGGCTAGTTTTTAGGGTTAATAGTAGGTTGTTTTTTCAAAGATAGCACATGTGTCCCCCCTTTTCCCAAGATAATGTTAATCACCTCATTGGCATCGGTTATATCCACCTCGCCGTTGCCGTCCACGTCGGCGCGGCCGTTGTAGTTAGAGGCTTTGTCCTTGCCTAGGATGACGTTGATGAGTATATTGGCATCGGTGATATCCGCCTCGCCGTCACCGTTCACATCGCCCTTCTTGCTGGCGGGTGCGGGCCACAGATTGAGGTAGTATTCCTGGTAGCCAGCTTGCTGCGAGCTGGGTATCTTGAGGTAGCTGGTGCCCGAGAGTGCATAGTTGCCGCTGTGAGTGGGGCGGATGAATTTTTTACTGTCAGTGTTCCAGATGTAACCACCGTCCACGCCAAATACATCAACCTTTGTGTCGGGAACGCCCGCCAGCAGGTTGCGAACAGGATTGCTGCCGCTTGTCGCGCGGGGCAGGCGATAGATTTCACCTTTATTGATTCCGGTTACCACAACGCCCGTGCCAGCTGCAACGCTGGTAATTATGCTAGTATTAAGGGTGTTGCCAGTGCCGCTGGTTACATAATAGGCATTGAGGCCGCTGCCGCTGAATGTCACGGGAACTGCGCACGAGAATGTGGTGTTGTCGTATGTGCTCTGGATGTAAGGAGCCAGGAAGTCGATACCAGTCTTACCACTGCCCATGTCCCAGTTCTTGAGTGCCGAGGTGTACATGCCGTTAAACATAGTGTGTTTTACCCAGAAGGTGAATCCCGTGGCATTGTTGCCAAAGAACTTGCCGTCCCACGTTGTGCCGGTAGTGTTGAGCAGAGTCACATTCTTGAGCAAAGAGGCATTGGACAGCGCATCAGTGGCAAACGATGAAACGGTGTTATCCAGGTCTATATCGGTAACGCTGGTGCCGCGGAAGGCATCAGTGTCGATGCGTGTGGGAGCATAGACTTTTCCTTCATTAGATGTAGCATTCACTGCGATTTTGGCATTAAGACTGCCCATTCCATGCACTACCTTCAATGTACCGTCATAGTTAGTCCCGTTGATTGTAGTCTTATTGCTGCTGGTAACGGTGTAATAGGCATTAAGCTTGAAGTCATAGGCGGTCTTGTAGTCGGGGTTGACCGATGTGAATTTGCTCCATGTCTTGCTGGCCTTGTAATCGGCCACCGCCTCGCGAGGCACATAGAGCTTGGCTCCAGCATCAATTCCCACATTGGTGGCATTTAGATCGGCGGCACTCATTATGGTCTTGTTAGAGATGTTCATGACAAACTCTGCATCCTTTGTAAACCAGCAGTTACACATCCAGTCGGGGTACAAGACAGTCACCGACGAGGGTATGTTGAGATAGGAATGAATGTTAGTGTTCTCAAATGCATGTCCCCTGATTTCCTTGAGTCCGTAGGGGATCTTGATGGCGCTGTTGCTCCACTGGAAATTCTGGAATGCATACTCGCGTATGGTGTGTACTGGTTGCACGTTAATGGTGTGGCGTACCGTGTATGGGGGTACACACACGAGCTCCCTATTGCCTGCGGCATCCTTGCCATATAGAATGCCATCATTGAGCCAGAAGTTGGTGTTCTCGCTGCTAAGCTGAATCTGAGTCAGCAATACGGTGTGGCGGAACACTGCCTGGCCCATGGTGGTCAAGTTCTTGGGCAAACTTATAACTCCCAGCTTGCTGTTGTAAAAAGCCTCGTCACCTATAGTGGTGAGGCTGGTGAGATTCTTGAGCTGCGCTGATTTGATTTCTGAGTCCATGAATGCCTGTTTGCCTATCTTGGTGTATTCAAACCTGAATTCGTAACCCATGGGTGACGAGATGGCGTTGCTGGGCTCGTAGGTGGTGGCACTGGACACTTGTGAGCCGTTAGGGTTGAAGCCCACGATGGTGCACTTGTGGGTATCGCCTGCCCGGGTTGCCGGGGTCTCGACTACCGACACTGTGCCGTCGACCATATACATGTCGTATGCCAGCACGCTGCGTTCGATGCCGAAGAGGCGTTCCTGTTCGTCCGACGGCCAGATGTCGCCGTTGGGGAAGTAGGCCTTCATGCCCGAGTTGACGGGGAAAACGCTCTCGCCATAGTTCACGCGACCCTGGCGTGACTGGGCAGTGTAGAAATTCTTAAAAGCCGAGCATCCGTTGAAAGCCCAAGAGCCTATAGAGGTCACCGATGAGGGGACATAAACCGAGACAAGCTTAGTACATTTCTGGAAAGAGGCACTACCGATAGTACGCATTCCGTAAGGGAAACGCACCGCGGTTATCTTGTCATTGCCAGCAAAGGCACTGGCCTTGACCGATGTCACATTGTAATAAGATCCGTTATAGGCTACCGATGGAGTAATCTCAATGGCTCCCGAAACAGATTCACCGCTGGCAAGGCCGTTAAGTTGGCACTCGCCACGCAAGTTCCCCGATGGAGCCTTGGTAATGGTGTAACTATAACTGCTCCATGTAAAAGTCTGTGCCACAGCATGCATAGTCACTGAAAGCATCACGAGCAATGAAAGTGATTTCTTCATATTATTAGTAGTTGTTTTAATAAGCTATTAAGTCCAAAAGACAAAAATACAAAAAAAACAACAAAACCACAACTTTTAGCGCTTTGTTTTCAACTAATTGTGGGGAATGTGGGGAGCATGGCTGTTTTAGTGGCGAGCCTCATTGTGGCTCGCTAATCACCCGCCCCTCTCATTGTGGCCGTTGCAGTGGCGAGCCTCATTGTGGCTCGCTAATCACCCGCCCCTCTTGGCTAGTGATGGAGCAAATAGCGCTTGCCATTGAATTAAGCGAAAGGCACTGGTCGCGTGTAATTCTTTTCTTCTCGTAGTGGAAAGGCCAAGGAGCAAGTAACAGCAACTTGCCCAGGATGCAGTAGTCAAATTCCCAGCCATAGGGCTTGAACACCTCGGGGAAGCCGTTTTCTTTGAGCACAATCAGTTTCCCGCCATGATCACGAGCCATCTCGCGCACTTCCTTCTCGCGTGGGCTCACAAACGGCGAGACAAGAACTCCGCCATTTTCTATCACATCCTTCCACATTGACAGATTGCGGTTGTGCTCGTCAATTGTGTCACTCCTGTGAACCTCGACCTGGACTTTTTCAACTTCACGAAGCAAAAGGACATTGCCATAAGCTGCATAGTCCTGACCGGCAATCACGATGTGAAGGTATTTGCGAAACAGCTGTGGGTAATACCTCTTTATGGCCAAGCGGCGCGGGTTGTCGTCGATATATTGCTTTATGGCCTGCAACTGCCCCTTGCGGTACACAATGCGGTCGTGATATCCCTCCTCAAACAGAGGCAGCAGGCCTTCATCATGCGGATACAACGCCCTAAGGGCCTTGTTGCCCCCAGTCTTAAACCCCTTAACGACATTCCCGAGGGTGATACCAGTTAACTGGCACGACACGAAAAGCAATATATGCACATGGTCTTCCATGCACACATGTTTCCACACCTCTATTTCTTTATAAAAGTGGGTAATATTCTCAATACACTCAATCACCTTTTCCCCGAGTGGCGAATGCACTATGTGTGGAGATTCAATTCCACCTTCCATCCTGCCCAGCAAGCGACGTCGCCCCTCGACCACTATGGTGAGCATATAGACCCCGCGGCCACTATAATCTCGCCATGTGCAACGGCGTTTCATAGAGTGCTTGACTGGCGACAATGGATGATGTGGATGCTCGTCTTGCATGCTAGTAAATTTAAAAAGGAAAAAACAATCAAGGTGGCGGCCCTCATTGTAGCAAGCCTGGGTTCAGTGGCGAGCCTCAGCGTGGCCGTTGTAGTGGCGGCCCTCATTGTGGCAAGCCTGGGTTCAGTGGCGAGCCTCAGCGTGGCTCGCAATAGATAAGTGCCACGGCATAGGCGCTGATGCCTTCTTCGCGGCCGGTGAAGCCCAGGCGCTCGGTCGTGGTGGCCTTGATCGACACCTGCGAGATGTCGCAGTTCATGCACTGCGCCAGCTGTTCCTGCATGGCCGGGATGTGAGGGTTGATCTTGGGACGCTCGGCACAGATGGTGAGGTCGCAGTTGCCCAGCACATAGCCTTGCTCGGCTAGCAGACGGGTGACTTCACGCAGCAGCTTGCGGCTGTCGATGCCCTTGTAGCGCGGGTCGGTGTCGGGGAAGTGATAACCTATGTCGCGCATGTTGGCGGCACCCAGCAGCGCGTCGCACAGCGCATGGATTGCCACGTCGGCATCGCTGTGACCCAGCAGACCCAACGTGTGTTCTATCTTCACACCGCCCAACCACAACTCGCGGTCCTCCACAAGGCGGTGAACGTCATATCCCATTCCTATTCTAAACATATTACTCATATTTCTTTATTATAAAAAAGGGGCAGTTGCCTGCCCCGTGTTATCTCATTGACCGTAATTATTACCTGCGGCCAAACAAGTTCTTGATACCGTCCATGTCGAAGGTGACGGTGAAACGCAGAGTCTGGTCGAGGGGACTCTGCTGTGCAGTTGCAATCATGTAAGACGCGTCGAGGCGAATCACGTTCATTGCAAATCCGGCACCGAAACCGAAGTACTGACGGTTACCCTTGGTATTGTCCTCGTGGAAGTAACCGCCACGCAGGAAGAACTGCTGGTTGTAGGCATACTCGGCGCCTATTGAATAGTTGATTTCCTTCAACTCCTCCTTGAATCCGCCGGGAGCGTCGCTAAACGACTTGAAGATACCGGTGATGGGCGACATGTCTTTCCAGTTCTGGAGTGCCTCGCTATATGCCTCATAGTCGTAGCCTCCGTCCTCGGTGAGGTAGTTGCCCTGGCGAGGCTTGGCAGGAACAAGCAACTTGTTGGCATCAAGTGCGATAGTGAGGTTGTGGTAGTCGGCCAGGGGGAATGTGAATGCAGTACCCAAGCGCAGGTTGGTGGGGAGGAATGCGGGGTCGTTACCGCTGTTGTAAGCCACCTTTGAACCCACGTTCGACAGGTTGAAACCCAGCGACCACTGGCACTCGTTGCGACCGATTACGGGATAAGTAGTGAAATATCCACTGATGTCGGCAGCAAACGCCGATGCGCCCTTGGTCTGGTCGGGGTTGTTGCCGTCGCCGCCATAACCCAGGTCACTGTAGATGTAGCGCAGAGCAACACCCATTGAGAATTTCTCGCTCAACTTGCGTGAATAACCCAAATCAACCGACATCTCAAACGGGTTGATGCTTGCCATGGCAGCACCACCGGCGTCGCTGGTCGAGATCTCGCCGAGCGAGAAGTAACGCATTGATGCACTCACGGCCTGGTTGTCACCGCTACCTATCTTCATGTAACCAGCCACATTGGCAAGGAAGATATCGTTGACAATCTTGCGGAGCCACGGTGTGTAAGACAGTCCGATGCCGGCATTGCTGTAGGCAAATGCATATTTCGACGGGTTCCAGAACTGTGAGTTCACGTCGGCCTCGGTAGCAGCACCCAGGTCGCCCATCGACGCACCGCGGGCATCAGGGGTGATGCTGAGTGAGGTAACACCAGTCTGAATGGGGTTAAATTCCTCACTCTTAATATCATCGGCCAGTGCAGTGACACCCGTCAGCAGAGCCACTGTGGCCAGTATTGCTATTTTAGAAAATACTTTCATAGCCTGTTAAGTTTATATTACTCTTTCTATAATTAACTACATCTACACATTTTTATTGTGTAAGACACACATTTTTTTCATCCACACACTATACATCCCATTCCTCATTTGCACAAACTGCTGCAATAAAAAGAAAAAGTCGCATCTCCCCTTGAGGGGAAAGCGACTTGTTTCTTCTCATGTGTCGATTGACTGTGACGTCAATTATTCACCGGGAGCGATTGCCTCGTTGGGGCAAGAGTCAGCGCAAGTACCGCAGTCGATGCAAGTATCGGCGTCGATTGAATAGATGTCACCCTCGCTGATTGCGCCTGTGGGGCAAACCGACTGGCAAGTTCCACATGCTACACAGTTGTCATTAATTACGTATGCCATTGTGTGAAAAATTTAAATTAGTAAATAGTAAATAATTTCGGGCAAAATTAATGCTTATTTTTTAATTGAGCACTATGTTTGCTCAAAAAAATGCACTATTCACCCCAACTTTCACACCTTTCACCGCTTTTGCTCGGTTGATAATGTTTCCAAGCAAGCAACTCATTAATTTTGCACCCATGAAAACAACCCATTCTTCCAATCAGACTACAAAAGTGATCAAAGTGATCAAAGTGATCAAAGTGATCAAAGTGATCAAAGTGATAAAAGTGATAAAAGTGATAAAAGTGATAAATGCGATAAGAACGATAAAAACGATAAAAACGATAAAAACGTTTTTTATACGCATCGGGTTGCGCAAATTGAAAAAAAATAGTATATTTGTAAACTCAAATATATAGATATGGATCTACAAGACTGGAAAGACAAACTGGGTGCGGCATTTGACCTGCCCGTGTCCGACGGAAATACCACCGACGAGACTGCCACACAAACCCCTAACGCACTTGAGCAGCAAGGCAAAGACATGATTGACATCGTGCTCGAAAAGAAAGGGCGTGGAGGCAAGCAAGCAACCATTGTGACGGGGCTTCACATCGATGACGAGACGCTCAAAGAACTCGCCAGCGAACTCAAGCGGCACTGTGGAGTGGGCGGATCGGCACGTGGCGGCGAAATCCTTATCCAGGGCGACGCACGCAGCAAGGTGCTTGCATTGCTCAAGGGCAAAGGATTCAAAGCCCGCATCATCTAAAACTGTCACAACAGGATAGTTACATCATTATATAAACATTTCAACATTCTATCACCATGAGCAGCAGCTACTCTGGACTTAACGTAATCAAGGCCAGCGCTGGATCGGGCAAGACCTACACGCTGGCAAAGAACTATATCGAACATGTGCTCTTCGTGCCAGGAAAAGGCGGCAAACTCGAACTGCGCAGGGCCAAGGACTACCACCAGCACATTCTTGCCATCACGTTTACCAACAAGGCGACGCAGGAGATGAAGACACGCATCGTCAACGAGATGTTCACATTGAGCCTCGACCCCGCCAAGAGCGACTACTACGACGACTTTAAAAAAGAGTGCTCACAGGATGCACTTGACGGACTCAAGGACGCGGCAAGCCAGGCGCTGAACGCGTTGCTCTTCAATTACAGCGCATTCAAGGTGAGCACGATCGACTCGTTTTTCCAGTCGGTGCTGCGCAACTTTGCACGCGAGCTCGACCGCGACTACAACTACGACATCGAACTCAACGACAAGTATGCGGTACGCCTTGCCACACAGAGCTTCCTCTCATCGCTGGGCAAGGAACGCCAGCTCACAGGAGGCAAAATCACGCAAGTGGAAAAATGGGTAAAGGAATTTCAATCTATACAGCTCGACGCCAAGGCCAAATGGAACTCGCTGTATGACCTCGATGGCTCGCAATACGGCCCTCCGACGCTAGCCACGTTTGCCGCCGACAACATCAACAAAGAGTTTGTGCGCAAGCACCTGGATGACCTGTGCGACTACCTCTCGGGCAACAAGGTCGGGGAAAACTTGGAAAAGATCATGACATTCCGTGACATCCTGAACAACGCCGCCAAGAGTAACCTGAAAAAATTTGAGACTACATCCTGGCAGAACGAGGTCAAGAAGATCTTGGGCGTCGTCCCTGACGATCACTTCAACCACAACAAGCCATTCTACAAACTCTACACTTATGGCACACACTATGACTCCGACAGCTTGAAGCGAATGATTGCCGATCCCACCGACCCGTTCAAAAACGGATATAAGCCCACCGACACCGTGATGCTGGGCAAACTGAGTGCAAAAGTCAAGGAAATCATCGAAAGCAAAAACTACCACAAGCTGTTCGACGCATTGACCAGGCACCTGTGCTTTGTGGGCCTGCTGGGCGAAATCAACAAGAAGCTCGATGAATACCGCCGCGACAACAACACGCTGCTCATTGCCGACTCCAACGAGTTGATAAGCAAGGTGATTTCGACACATGAAGACGCCCCCTTCATCTACGAGCGCACGGGCACGTGGATTAATACCTACATGCTCGACGAGTTCCAGGACACCAGCGAGACCCAGTATGGGAACTTCCTGCCGCTGCTCAAAGAGAGTCTTTCGCACTCGCAGGACAACTTCAACCTCATCATCGGCGATGTGAAGCAGGCCATCTACCGCTTCCGCAACGCCGACCCAAGCCTGTTTCGCGACAGAATCGACATCGACTTCAAACACATACACCCCGACACGCTGCGACACAACTGGCGTAGCCTCAAGAATATCATCGATTTCAACAACTCGTTCATCGAGAAACTTCTCGCACTGCAGCTATACGACGGGTGCAGCGCGCTGAAACGCTCCTATATGCCCGGCGGCAAGGATGAATACTACAAGCAACTCGTGCCGTCGAAGCGAGAAACAGGCGAGCAAGGCATGGTGAAAGTGCTATTCAAGGACAACAACGGGAAACAGCTGAAAGCACTCGACGATGTGAATGATTTCATCATCGACTACCTGCTCGAACTCCATGAGCGCTTTGACTGGAAAGACATCATCATCCTCGTCAACAGGAACAAGGAAGGACAGTCAATTGTGGAGACAGTGCTCGACCACAACAAGAAAGTGCACGCTCAAGAACCCGGCAAGGTGATACCCATCGTGTCGGGCGAAATGATGAAACTGCATCGCAGCACCGCCGTGCGCCGACTCATCAACATGCTGCGGTTCATCGACCTCACCGACTACGTGTTCAATGCCGAAGACGACGAACTCGACAATACTAAAATTGACACCGATGTCACAGCCAGGACTCAACGCAAGCGACTCGCCGAGCAACGCAAGTTTGTCGCGCTGGGCAAGTTCATTGAGCAAATCGAAGTCCAAGGCACCAGCACAAGCGAGCAAGCTGGCGATGTGCTCAACCTGTGCTTCGAAGACATCAACGCGCAGGCATCGCTGCCCACCGACAAGCAGTTGGAGCAATATGCCCTCATGCTCAACGACATGCTGCCCTCACGGCAGTCTGGCATGATGAGCCTCGTGAGCATCGTGGAACATCTTATCCACTCTTACGTCAACAACACCGAGAGCAGCGAAGAGTCTATCTACCTGCACGCATTCCAAAACTGCGTGATACAGTTTGCCAACCAGAGCAACGGCGGCACGGTGCGGGAATTTCTGCGCTACTGGGACCGCAACAAGGACAACATCAACGTGCCCGACTCGGGCGACGTCAATGCCGTCAACGTGCTCACAATACACAAGTCTAAAGGCCTTGAGGCGCACTGCGTCATCGTGCCTTATGCCGGCTGGTCAAACGATGCCTCTAACAGCGACCTGTGGGTCACCAGGGAAGAGTGGCTCAACGATGGCGGGCGACAACTCCTCGACATCGCTGCTGGCAAGGACAAGTGGAGCGAAGACATCGTGCCTCCCATCCTGCTCATGCCTCGCACTGCACTCAAAGTGGGTGGCGACGAATTTGGCCTCTTCACCAATATCACCGCACGCGAAGGCGAGAACGACATCATCGACAACATCAACCGCACCTACGTGGCATTCACTCGCCCGCGCAAGGAACTGCACATCTTCGCTGTGAAATTACCCAAAAGCGGCAAAAACACCATCGCTAATCAGCTTGAAGCCATTGTACCAGGCATGAAAGGCATGGAACTCATCGGCGACGGACAGTACCAGATGGGAAAACCTTGGGTAAGGGAGAATGACAGCAACACATCGACCAAGGACAACGAGGTTAAGTGGACTAACAAAGAGCTCGACTCCTATGCCGTGTCCACCAACCAGGTCATGGTGAACCTGCCCAGCGACATCAACGACATGCGCGAGACTGGAAAACGACTGCACGCTTTGCTCAGCCTCATCACCACTCGCAGCGACATCGACAAGGCAGTGCGGTTGTGCGTGCGCCGTGGCATCATCACCAACGACCCCAACGACCCCTGGAACGCAGCAGTGGCATGCGAGAGACTCACGGCTTTGCTCAATCGGGAAGATGTCAAAGAGTGGTTTGACGACGGCAACAAGGTGTACAACGAGCGTCCCCTCATAGTCGAGAATTACAACCATGACTTCGAGACTAAACGCCCCGACCGCGTGATACAACGCCCCGACGGCTCGTGGGTAGTCATCGACTACAAGTTCGGCCAGCGCGACGACGAGAAACACTTCAAGCAAGTGAGACCCTACATCTTTGCACTCAACAAAGCCACCGGCAAATACGTCACCGGCTACATCTGGTATCTCACCCTAGACACCATCGTCCCCGTGTGACAAATATTGTCATTAAAACAGATTGTACCGATTAAACAGATTGATATTGAGTTGTTTAAGGTGGGTTCTATTAATTGTGTCGAGGCGGTTTTGAGGGGTGTTTTGAGTAGATTTTTGGCAACGACGGAGTCGTTACACTGCATCGTAACCGATGGTCGAGACCGTCGGAGATGCCAAAACAGACTCAAAAGCGACCGAAATAATTAATAAACATTTATCATAATTAATAGAACTCACCTTAAATAAGTTTTGCAAGCTATAGTTTACTGTCTTGCATATAAATAAATTCAACTTTAGCATTTGATAATAAATTAATAACCATCAAAGGGACGTTTCTAATGATGGCATAACCATAAAAGGGACGGTTCTAATGATGGCATGGCTGCCCTCGGTTGTGCCACCGAGGCTATGCGTTGCCAGGCGACCCAGTTCGTCATACGTGTTGCTGCAGAGCAAAACTGGCTCCGTGGCATAACCATCAAAGGGACGGTTCTAATGATGGCATGGCTGCCCTCGGTTGTGCCACCGAGGCTATGCGTTGCCAGGCGACCCAGTTCGTCATACGTGTTGCTGCAGAGCAAAACCGGCTCCGCACCGTCACGTTCAACCGATGTAATGAGCAGGCGTTCCATATTGTCATACGTATAACGCAGAAAGATCCATTGATTGTTTGTTATTATTTAAAATTCAGCATTTTATAATACCTTTACATCAGAAGTGCCTTTGATTTATTTAGAGTTTACTATTTCGGGAAGACCAAAGACTAATCGTTTTATCTTTAGATGAGTTATTCTGAGTAGAGTTTAACATAATGCCACGACTTCACAGGTTTGCTGTTTATTATACCTGCAGACTTGTATTTAAGTTTCATGCATCTTGTTTTGACAAGCTCTTGCTGAAAACGGTGGATATCCACCCACCCAAAACGGGGATATCCGTTCACTTTTCTTGCTCTTTAGCCTAATGGCGATGCAAAATTAATCATTTTTATCAGTTTCCGTACAATTTTGATTGTTTTTTTGCCGCAGGGATG
>NZ_JAZLLZ010000165.1:0-5566 GCF_045598405.1 Sodaliphilus sp. | reverse complement strand
TCCGATTAGCGTCCTGCTGGACGCATTTTTGCGGTTTACCTATACCCCCACCGCCACTACGTTCGGCGGTGGGGGTTATTTAGATATTGTCCTACTGGACAATAAATTAGCATCATTTATTATAAAAGCTAAAGTTGAATTTGTTAATATACTTTCAATAACAGATTGCGAGTGGTTTCTGCACGCAGGGACTTTACCCATAGCCACTACTAACCAGATCCGCTGTGTTACTTTGTTATGTCCTGGATGCCGGCTGCGGTTGACGGACGGCCGTTGTTGAGGGCGGGACGGTATTTCGTGAGTTTGCCAGTGTCGTCGATGATAGTGATTTCGACATCGCTCTTGTGATCCTCGTTGCAACGCACGATGATGGGCTTGCTGTCACCCCTATACATCACTTCGCCGGTGTTGACATCCTTGACAGTAACCGAAGCCGAGGGTTGAGAGGGAACAATCATGTATATCTCACGCCCCTTGGTTGTAGCAGCATAGCCGTTAATATCCTTGGTTTGTCCATATTTGGCAAATGCGTCTTCATGAGTGAGCGTTGAGAAGGTCCACCCCTCGCCCAGGTAAGCGACCTGTGCCACTGCGTTGGGGTCCACCTTGACGGGCTCATCCTCCTTGGGTGCGGGGCCTGCTGCAAGGCTCTCCCCTATCTCGTCGCCTATCCAGCTGTAGATGGCGTTAGGGTCAATCGATGAGTCGCCGGCATCGAGACGGGTATCGGTGACGAATGCTGCAAGCTTGCCATTGAACATGATGCTTCGATGATAGAATTTGTGTCCGTCGGCAACACATTTTATGACGAAACACGTGTCGTCGAGCTGCTTGTATTCAATCTCGGCTTTCTTGCCGTTGTAGTGGGCCAACGCTGCACTGAACTCTTCCTCGATCGAAGCGTCACTCTTGCGGGCAGTGACTGTGATCGACGCGATGCCGTCTTTAGACTGGCAAGTGAAACCGCCGTCTTTCTCCTTGAAGTCCTGGTAAGACACGGGGTACTTGACCGAGTAGTCAAACTCGCTGCTGTGAAAATATTTTGTGCCCTCACGCAGAGGGTTGTTGTCGTTCTTGATTTGCTCAATCTGCTCGTCAGACATCTGAACGCCTTGTCCTGAAGTGGTTCCAGGGCCACCTGTGCATGCACACATAACCAAGGCAATCGACAATGCAATAAAAGTTTTCTTCATAATCATGTAAAATTTAAATGCCAGTTGCAAATTTACAGCAAAACCATTGCTTTTACAAATATTATGGCAATTTTTTCAGATTCGAGGATTCAACCCACTTTGCACTTTGCCTTACCGACCGACCATCTCCCACAGAAGGCACAGAGGTGACTGAGTTTTTTCCCTTTGTCCACCTGGCAAAACAACCACAGAAACAGATTGAACAGATTTTTTATCTCCCGATATTATTCAATGGGGAAAGGGGTTACGTTGAGTGAAATGCTCTTGGCGTTGCGGTCGAGGTTCACTTTCACGTCTTTGTAGCCAGGTGCCTTGACGATGATGGTCATGCCTCGGGGAATGGTCATCTCGAAGTTTCCTATCGAGTCGCCGTGTGCCACCACCTTGTTGCCCTGCTCCAGGTAGATGACAGCGTTCTCAACTGGTCGGCCGGGACGGTCCTTCTCGCGTATGGTACCTGTCACTTGAACTACATATTTGGGTGCGTCGATCGGCCATTTGTTGTTATATATCACGCAGTCCTTTTGTTTTTTGCATGGACGATTGGCTACCACAACCTCGCCGAGCGACATTGGGCCCTCGCTCATGATGATAAAGGCGTCGAAGTTGGTCACGGCATCTTCGGGCACAGTAAAAGTAATATCCTCTTGCCCAATATATTGAATATCAACCTTGGTTCCGCGCGGCACTTCTATGGAGAACATTCCTTCCATGTTGGTGGAGGTAAAATATGTGCCATTGCACTTGATTGTGGCTCCTATCAACGGTTCCTTCATCTCGTCGGCAACGATACCGTTAACGATGATTCTATTGCCTTGCGCAGGGGTTGAGGGGATGAGTTTGATGTCGCCAGGCTTGGGAGGCAACGGTTTATGCTGTGCGGCCGGCGACGGCACAGGTTCAGGAACCGCAGCCATAGCGGGCGCATAGGCCAGGAACATCGACGCAGCGATGCCTGCCACGGCAACGGCCTTTCCGGCGCGACGGCGCAGCGACAGCTGTTGCTCGAGGTAACGCACCTCGGCCTCGCACTTGGGGCATGTGCCGGTGCATTCGCCCTTGAAGCTGCACTCGCTGGTGACAAACTCGATGCCGTTGGCACGCGCAATCTCACAGCGCACATCTTTCAATCTCTTACAAATATCCTTCCCTCTGCTCATAATCAGTGACCTATCACATAAATTTGGTTGCAAATTTACAAGAAATAATCGAGAGAAACAAATATCGCCACGTGTGATTTTTTTTTAAAACAATAGATTAATCCCCGCGCGGATTTCACGGATAACACAGATTTAGTAATAACTGAAAGAAATTAAAATAATTAGAATAATTCAAGTTTCGCATGTTGCTAAACTATCGTTTATTGTATTGTAGGTCGCGTACTTTCAGCACGCATTCCCTTTTGTTTCAGTATCCGGGGGTTGCGTTCGCTGCGCTCACTTCACCCCCGCGCATTGTTGGCAGAGGTTCGCTGGTCGCGGCACGGGCTTCGCCCACTAGCCGCTGCTCACTCTGCCGAGCTCGCTACGCTCGGTTATTGATAGTCGCACAAGTGCGACCACGCACCTGTCGGCGCGATGAATACATTATTTGTTGCAATATAGTAAATTACAGCTTGCGAAACTTGAATAAACATAAATAAAAAACTGTTTTTCAGCGAAGCGGGGTTTTTTTTGTTTTTTTCTTTTCTCCCACCGAGGCAAAAGAGGATAGAAAAACTAGATAAAAAGAACCGTCCCTTTTATCTACGGGAGGCATTATTAACAGGAACGGCGACAACCGTTACTACGGAATCCCTGTAAGGGCAGTGCGAGTTCTGTCAGAATAAGGACTCGGTTACGATGCAGTGCGGCCCCTGCCGAGGCCGATGTGGTAGATGACTATCCTGTCCGACGGTCTGCTCCCTGTCCGACGGTCTGGCGACCGCCGGTTACGATGCAGTGTGACGGGTTCCCCGTCGTGAATGGTTGTGTTGCTTTCAGCTAGTTATAGGGGAGTGCTGTGTCACTGCCGCGTGAAGTGCCTGTTTTTTTTTAGGATTAACATGTTTTGTAATACTTGTCCTTAAATGTTGTCGGTTTTCGTTGTGTAGAAACGATATTTCTGTGAATAATAGGGTAAAATAGTAAATAATCATCATTTGTTCTCTGTCTCACTATAATATATTTATTAAGGATTGATTTTATCAGATTTATTTTGTAACTTTGTCAATTAAAATACTTATCATTAGAAAAGATTGTACTCAATAATTAATGGGGACTATATACAATTTGACCCCGAATGAAAAATAATAAATCCAACATTTCCTTAGTTGAAGTGTTGGATTGCCTATTATATCGAATGAAACATTTTATGAATTACTTCACGAATGATTGAGCGTAGTTGAGATTCTTTGAGTACTATCTTGTTGGTATGCAACAATGATTCATTAGGCAAAATGTTCCCTTTTGCATCTACCTCATTATTGGGGTTATCTCTTACAATTGTTTGTCTTGGATGAACAGGATTGTTTGTTGATGGTATAGGTTTATCTTCTATGTCATTAGGAGTAATTGGATTCCTACTTGCTTTCTTGTTTGCTTTCTTCTTCAGAGGGTCAGTAAAAACAGTTGTTTCATCTAACCTTTTAATTTGATTAATAACTCTCTTAAAATCTTTGATACTGAGATTATCAAGTTTATAAACGTATTGTTCTACTACAAAATAAGTATATACAGTACTAATAGAACCATCTTCATTTTCTATTTGTTGAGGCTCTGTTACTTTCTTATATTCGATTGGTCTATTTGAAAATACAACACTAAGATTTTGCAATGATAATGTTGGGTCATACCTGTGTTTTACCCATGTGTTCATATAAGTACCATGATTAGATACCCTTATCTGTATCTTACAATTATCACTAATCCTATGATAATATGATTTTGAAACTTCTATTTTATTTCCGTCACTATCTGTAACTATTTCCTTGTTTTCGGATTTGCTTGGTACAAACCAAGAATCATTGTGTAAGAATAGTAATATCTGTTCATTTGTTAGCATTAATAGAATATCATTTTATTATAAATATCATAAGTTAGCAAAAATTAGTCCTCAACACCAAACAAATCCACACCCTTTTCCTTGAAATAGAAAATAATATCAATTTCTAATTCATTCAATAATGTATCATACATACTTTCATCAAAATTCTCTATATCATTTGGTATTGTCTTTGAAATGCCGCAATCTACACAAATGGAGTTTTTTTGTTCATCATACCATATCTTCATAGGAGGATGATTAGCCCAATGAAACATAGGAACAAACCTTCCATGATACGATTTCATTATATCAGTTATTTTCTTCATTCTATTTACTATAATTTTCTTTTTTATTCTGCAAATATATCATTTTGTTCTCATATAACCTAATAAAAATGAGATACAAACATCCTCTGTATCTCATTTTACTAATTTATTTGATATTTTCCAAATCCGTACTCAAGATTCTTAGGCATCTAAGACACCACGGACACAGAGTCCATAAATCATTCGACTCACACTAGACACTTTGCAGTTATATTGAGAAAAAGATAAAATTACTGCTTTTGCAGAGTCAGTTGTTTCAAGTGAAGATGTCCATACATATGCATCTTGACCTTGGTAGTCGTTATCAAGACCATAATAAGACCCTGAAGCAGGTATGAATATATACTTGCTTGAATCTGTGGTATTTATAAACTTTCTACCCTTCACGCCGTTAACTGTTATCCATTCGTTGGTTGTATTATTGATTAATTCATTCAATTCTTCTTCAGTAGGCATTCGCCAATCACCACCCATATTTACGTGTGCAGCATCATCCTCAGGGTCAAGAGTGACCTTATTATCTATTGTTCCATAATCGCTATCTGTATTGTATTTGGTCAGTGCTTCATATGAACCAAATTTATAATCTTGAGAAAACTCATGCTCCTCATTGTCATAATACCCTTCAGTGTCACCCCAAGCAAAATATTTGCCATATTCCAAAGGGTTATTAGCACCCACATTACAAGTTGCCCACTTTAAACCGCTTGGAAGACCAAGGTCAACATATTCGTAAGTCGGTTGTGGTTCCACTTCTTCATAATGTACTTTTTCATTGTCTTCAGTGAGTGCAACATAAGGACTTTCAAGTTGTTCTTTTGCTGCTTCAAAATCAGCAACTGTGTCAAATACTTTTAAATGTTTGAGTTCACTCTAAAAAGTCGTAACTACTCAGGTAGGGGTACACGCCCTTAGCTCGCAACTCAAAAGTTGCGAGCTAAGGTGCTGTTTTAATAAAACTGTTGATTATTTCTCTATCTTATACCTTGCGACTTCCACAAGTGCATCAAGCGGATTCTGTTT
>NZ_JAZLLZ010000164.1:0-31772 GCF_045598405.1 Sodaliphilus sp. | reverse complement strand
TTGGGGGAAGGGAGGATGGCAGTGGCGGGGCTCTTGGGGGAAAGGGAGGATGGCAGGAGCGGGGGCTTTCTTGGGGGAAAGGAAGGCCGGGGAACTGGGGTGAGGATGCAGAAAAATGCCCGGCGGAGAACCGCCGGGCATGGGGCCTTGTGAAAGAGGTGTTGTGAGATTTCTTGAAATTTAGGAATTCATGACCAATCGGATGACGGCGTTGACGTCGGAGATGTCAACTATGCCGTCGCCGTTCACGTCGGCTCGTCCGTCATACGTGCTTTCGGGCACATTGCCAAGCAACACGTTGATAACGCAGTTCACATCGGTAATATCTAGCACACCGTCGAGGTTGACGTCGCCGGGGATAGCGCTGGCGTCACGCAGGGTGTAAGCCGCCAGACCGTTGCCAGGCACATAGACGTAAATGCGTTTCTCGGCCGAATTAGCTCCGCTGGTAACACAGCATGGGGCATCCCATGTACTGCTGTTGACGTCGCCCAAGCCGCGAGTGGGGAATGTCCACATGTGGCCAAAGTCCTTGAAGCTTGTGCTTGCGCCATTGCTCTGGACGAGCATGAAACGGTAGCCATAGTCGGTCATGTGGTCGCTTTGGGGATAAAGCATATAGGTCTTGCCACCCATGTCAAACATTGCGAATCCGTTGCTGCCAGTATTGGCGGGCCTGATGGAAGTATAGCTGTCCATGCTGTCAAGGATAGCACCAGTCGAGAAGTTATAAAGAGTGACATAGGTGCTAGCACCCTTTACATACACCTGGGTGGGGCTAACGGGGAACACGCGTGGAGCAATGCCGAAGCTGCTTGCACCCGAGGGGCTGTAACCCTTGGCGGTCATCATGTCGGTAGCGCTCACGTTGCCGTCTGTGATGGTCCAGCGCACTACTTGAGTGCCGCTTGACATCACTGCAAACACATAGAACTGATTAGAAGAAACGTCGCCATAGACGTTGCAGTGGTCGATGCGCTTGGTGGCGGGCAATGAGGTCATCACGCTGGCGCGCAAGGTTGCTACACCAGTCTCAGGATCAACCTGATGAACATTAACCGCATAAGACTTAACATCGAGCACTAGGTTGCTCACGCACAGGTTGCCAGCAGCGTCCTGGAAGATGTCGTTGCCGGGATAGTAGAGTCCCTGCACGCTACCCGTCACAGCCACACGCTTGATGCGTTCGCCAGTGTCGGCACTGTAATGGTCGATATAGACCTGAGCATTGCTTGAGCTCTCAGAGCGACCCACCACATAGATGCGACCATCCTTAACGGTGAAGCCACGATTCATGAGGCCATTAGAGTCGAATGTGATATTAGCATATTCATCCTTGATTGAGCGAACCCAGTTGTTGGTGAGTTCAAAGTTGCCCACTTTATTATATGAATCAATATCTTTCTTGATTACATAGCCGGGCTCATATTCTCCCACAGGGATTGAGGTCACTTCAAACTGACGAGACACGCTCACGGCGTCGTCAAAACCATCTGCGCTGCTTTTAACGCGCCAGTAGAATTTGCCCTTGCCGATGAGCGAAACTGCCATGTCCACGGTCATGTTGCTGCCGCTTGGCTTTGCATCGGCAGACGAATAGACGATATCACCGAAGGCAGCGTCCCTGGCCACCTGCAAGGTGTAGCTGGCTGTGCCCGAGGGAGTGAAGACGAACTTGAAATCGTCATCAAGCTTGGCACCGCTGGCAGGACTCACGAGAGTCACAACGGGTGCATCGGGATGCTTGGGAGTGGCAAATGTCTCTGCTGCCGAGGGAGTGTCGAAGCACCCCGTCTGCGACACGATCACGCGCCAGTAGAAGGTTTTTAGGCTTTCGAGCGAAGTCAGGTCAACGGCAATGCTATTTGAGGTGAGGTTGGGTTTGTCGATGATGACACTGTTGAAGTCCTTGTCGGCAGCAATCTGCAAGCGGTACTGCGCCTTGTTGATAGCAGCCCACTGGAAGGTTTGGTTCCAAGCCGCTGATGCGCCTTGCACAGGGGCGATGAGCTGGGTAGCCTCGCTAGGGCCGCCGGGAGCGTTGACATAGGAGGGTTCAAACTCGTTGCCCCAGCCATCGACTGTGGTCACGGCATACCAGTATCCATTGAGGTACTGGGTGTCGAGGGTAAACGAGGGTTCGTAGGTGACACCTTGCAGATAGTCGCCCTTGATGCCTCCATACAGGTTACTCTTTATGTTCTCAACAGCAACGGTGTTAGGAATAGCATAAACGGCATATCGCACAAGGTGCTTGTTCACGCCTGTCCAGGTGAGAGTGTTGGCGTTGAGCTTCACATTGGCAGGAGCGGGAAGAGTCTCCTTGTTTTTCCAGTCCATGCAGGGAATGAGAGCCTTGCGGGTGAAAGTGTTCTTGGCAAGGAATGCGCCCAGGCCGGTACACTTGGGACCGTTGATATACTTAGCCGAGTAGAAGTTAACACCCGAGGTTCCTGGCTTGGCATACTGGCGTGTGAGAAGGATTTGGGCATTGATTTCGTCCCAGTCGCTCTGGCTGTTAGTGCTCTCCATGAAGTAGATGTTGGTAGAAGCATAGTGGTGACGGCCGAAGTGCTCGGCGCAGTAGCTCCACCAGTGTGTCATGGGGCCGAAGGGGTTGGTGGTGTGGGTGGTCTTCCAGTAGAGCTGCGGCGAGATGTAGTCGATAGTGCCGTCCTCGAGCCACTGCACGCAGTCGCTATAAATCTGGTTATACTGCCAGTCGCTAGCACGGCAATATTTAGACAAGGGGTCGATGCCGTGGCGCTTGGCCACACTGGCGTCAGAGCAAGACGCGCCGGCGGGACCGATGGCAAACTTCACATAGGGTTTGGTTTCCTGAACCATCTCATACATTTCCTTGACCATGAGGTTGACATTGGCACGACGCCAGTCGCCAATGCTCATCGAGGTGCCGCTGTTGCGCCACAGGTCGTAGTCGGGAGCCGAAGAGTCTTCGGGAGTGCCGCCGCTGGGATAGAAGTAGTCGTCAAAGATGATGCCATCGATGTCGTAGTTCTCAATCATCTCGCGGCACACGTTGAGCAAGCGCTCACGCGAAGCCTTGAGGCCGGGGTTGAACACCACGCGGTCGCCCACAGCCATGAGGATGTTGCTGTTCTTGAGAGCCTGGTCCTGCGCGGTGTTGCAGTCGCGTCCGCCGCTGTTAGAGAAACGGTAAGGGTTCACCCATGCGTGGCACTCGATGCCGCGCTTGTGGCACTCTTCGACGGCAAATGCCAAGGGGTCCCAGCCGGGATCCTGGCCACGTGTGCCGGTGATGTAGCTTGACCAAGGTTCGTAACTAGACTTGTACAATGCGTCGGCCATGGGGCGCACTTGCAGGCACACACCGTTCATGTTGGTAGCCGCAAAACCATCAAGCATGTCGGTGAGCTGTTTCTTCTGTTTATTAATGGTTGAAGTACCTGTGCCTCGGGTCTGGGGCCAGTCGATGTTAGACACCGTAGCGATCCACACAGTGCGCATCTCACGCTTGAGCGTTTCCTGTGCCGACAAGTTCATAGCCAACACAAGTGCTACCAAAGTCAGTATTAGTTTCTTCATATCGTATAGTTCTTGAGGTTAGTATTCAATTTATGATAAAGCACAAAGTTAGTGATAATTTACTAAAAACGCAAAAAATATTTACCTTTGTGCAACTTTTTATCTATCTCAACGCATCTAATGAGTGAAATCGCAAAAAAACATATTACAATTATGAAGAAACTTATCCTTACTTTACTCGTGGCAGCAAAATAGACTCCTGTATTTCATGGTGTAGCGTTTTTCGTCATTAGTCATTCGTTTTTCGTCCTTCGTCTTTCGTCTTTCGTAAAAAAGTAGTATCTTTGCTAGTTGAAAATCAACTAGACATGAGTACAACCACCAATATCAACATACAGCAGCCAGAGTTGTGGACGTTGCAGCTGTCGCTCAAGGACAAAGCGATTGACTACATCTTGTTTACCGATGCAATCGAGAACTCGCTCATAATGGGCAACGTAGAACTCGACACATCGGCTGGCAGCTATCTCAAGGCACTGGAAAATGCAGTCTATGACAATCCGCTGCTGCTCGACGATTACCGCCTGGTGCGCATTGTGATCAACACGCAGCACTTTGCCCTGTTTCCCGCAGCCTACGACGATTATTACGCGCAAGAAGTGTTCGACACCATGTATCCCGACCAAGAGGGCGACATGGCGATGAGCCACTTGAAGCGTTGTGACGTGAACATTGCATTTGAGGTCCCCAACGGTGTGCTAGGATTCCTGCAGCGCACATTCAGCACCCCCCCTGTGTTTCACCGCCTGCACCCGTTGTGCGAGCACTACAAACGCCTCAACGAAGGGACCGAGATTTCGCGTATGTTCCTCAACCTGAGCGACGGACACATGGACATGGTGGTTTATCGCAAAGGCCAAATCGTGCTTACCAACAGCTACAACTACCGCTCGGCACAAGATGCGGCATTCTTTGCGCTGCATGCTTGGGACAGCCTCGGCCTTGACCGCCTCATTGACGAGGTGCAGCTCACCGGCGACAAGAGCGAGCGCGACGCCATTGCTCCCATCCTGCGGCAATACATAGGCTACGTCATGCCTGCCATCTATCCGGCAGCGGCTCTGCGCATTGGCCAGAACGCGATGAAAGCACCGTTTGACTTAATACTTCTTGCACTATGCGAATCATAAGCGGAAAATACGGCCGTCGTCGCTTCGACGTGCCCACCAACATCACCGCGCGCCCCACCACCGACATGGCGCGTGAGAATATCTTCAACGTGCTGGGCAACCTCATCGACCTTGAGGGGCTCACAGCGCTCGACCTCTTTGCAGGCACCGGTGCCATCAGTTTCGAGTTCCTTTCGCGTGAGTGCGCTTCGGTAACCAGCGTAGAGAAAGCCAGCACACAGTTTAATTTCATCAAGAAGGTGAGCAGCCAGCTGGGATGTGACAACCACACCATCATCAAGGGCGACGTGTTCCGCTTCATAGGCTCCTGCCAGCAGAAGTTTGACGTCATCTTTGCCGATCCTCCCTACGACCTGCCCCAGCTGCCCGACCTGCCCCGCATGATACTCGAGAGCAAAATGCTAAAACCCGGCACACTCATCATCGTGGAGCACAGCAAAGCCAACGACTTCTCCGCCCTGCCCCACTTCGTGCAACACCGCAACTACGGCAAGGTGAACTTCACCATCTTCCAGATACCCGAAGAGGATGCATGATGACAAGTTAGATGCAGGCTACAATCTCCCGATGTAGTTAAGGCCACGTTAAAACTTCTAATTTTCCTATGGCAACAAAACAAGACACTAACCCTGCTGCTGATCTTGCTCGGTTTATAGCAGAGAAGACTAATCACAACTTATTTCTGACGGGAAAGGCGGGAACAGGCAAGACCGTATTCCTCAGAGACTTCGTTGCACACACAAAGAAGAAGGTAGTGGTACTTGCCCCAACGGGAATAGCGGCCATTAATGCTAATGCTATGACCATTCATTCGTTCTGCAAGTTCGGACTGGCACCTAGCCCGCTGGGTAAGTTTAGCCCCAGCAATGACTCAGTATTGAATGACAAAGAGGAGGAACTGGTCAAGAATCTTGATATGCTCATCATCGACGAGGTTTCGATGGTGAGAGCCGATGTGATGGATCATATCAGCGAGAAGATAAGACTGATACGCAATTCGCAAAAGCCCTTTGGGGGTGTCCAGCTACTATTGATAGGCGATCTGTATCAGTTGCCACCAGTAGTAACAAAAGCAGACGAGGCAATACTGAAAGACTTTTATGCTACAAACTATTTCTTCTTTAATAGCAACGCCATTAAGGAAGTTGGGTTTGAGACTGTTTGCCTGAACAAGGTCTATCGTCAAAAAAATCCAGAGTTTGTGGGCATACTGAACAAGGCTCGTGAGGGAAATGTTTCGTGGAGTGATTGCAATAAACTGAATGCTCAATATATGCCCGAGTTCAGAATACCAGAAGGCGTGGATTATATTACACTGGTAGCACAGAAGAAACAGGCAGACGACATCAACAGCACGAGACTTGAAAGCACCGCAGGTGATGGCCGAACATATCAGGCCGAGATAACAGGAGAATTCCCAACCGAGTTATACCCCACCTACAGGGACCTTGTGCTTAAAACAGGAGCACAAGTGATGTTTGTAAAGAACGACAAGGGTAATAGATACTCCAATGGCACGTTGGGAGAAATCGAAGGAATGAAGGATGACACGATTTTTGTAAAGGTTGGGGATGCCGTAGTAGATGTAGAACGCACATCTTGGGACAATATTAGCTATGAATATGACAAGGATAAGAATCGCATTCGAGAAAAAACGTGCGGAACTTTCACACAGTTCCCATTAAAACCTGCATGGGCAATAACCATACACAAGAGTCAAGGCTTGTCATTTGAGCATGCCATCATCGACATTCCTCGTGCGTTTGCAGCCGGCCAGACTTACGTAGCACTTAGCCGTTGCCGCTCCCTGGAAGGTTTAGTGCTGAAGAAGAAACTGTTCCCCGATTCCTTCTTTACCGATCCTGTGGTATCAGCGTTCTACCAAGGGGTAGATAATTCTGCACATATCCAAAGATTGTCAAAGGCCGTCGGCTATGAAGATTTTGAGTGGGAAGAAAAAACAGAACAGGAAACAGAGGTAGAGGATAGTCAACCAACAGACAACGATGTTTCGATTGACAGGGACATTATCTCGGACTTGGTAGATAGAGTGATTCAGCAAGTCGATTACAATGTGTATCACCTCTGCTGCGAAGCAGGAGATGAATTAAGGGATATATTGAAAGCTATATGGAAAGAAGGGGAATCCCTTATTGGTTTCTTCCTTGAGAAATATTACCCCGATAGTTATTATCGGTTGAACCCCTATTATAATATAAAATTATATAAAGAGGTTCGCAAAGAATTACATAACATCGTAAAAACGAAGTATTACGAAGGAAGTTGGACACTGACTGACTACTAAAAGGTGAGTTCTATTAATTATGAGAAAAGATAAATTATTATTTCGGTCGCTTTTGATCCTGTTTTGGTATCTCCGACGGTCTCGACCATCGGTTACGATGCAGTGTAACGACTCCGTCGTTGTCAAAAATCTACTCAAAACATCTCTCAAAATCGCCTCGACATAATAAAAAGCATAGCGTCATGGAGGAACATAAAACTCAAAATAGCAAGAAAACGATTATCGGCATTGTCCAGAAAGTAGTCTTTCACGACACCAAAAGCGGAAAGACTATTCTCTCTGTAATCAGAGAGGACGAAAAGAAGTGTCGTGTTATTGGCAATGTTGACGAAGTAGAAACGGATAGCTCAATCACGGCCATAGGGTCGTGGAGGAAGGACGAAAAATATGGATGGCAGTTTGTGGCAGACTCCATACAGACGCATCCCCAGGCCACAGCGGAGCTTGTTGACGACGGGATGATTCATGCTTTGGACTTCAGCAATGTACTCACAAAGTCACAAAAGGAGTTTAGAAGTAATCTCATGGCTATTGATTATTCCCAAGAGATTCCACTCTATGATCATCACACAGCCGAATTTGCCAAGAAACATCAAGACAAAAATAAAAGCATTGATAAGTCTCCATGTGAAAGACGCGAAGACGATAACGAACACAAAGAGAACATAATTACAGAAAAAGTAACACCCATTCTTGACGAGACAATAGAAGTCGATTGGAACGATGTGTATATCTATAGGGGTAAAATAAATTTCACAAATAAGCATGGGTACGTGACAAGCATTTATGACGAGAGCATAGACACCGAGATATATTCTTTCCGTGCCGTTTTGCCCAAATTAGTCCCTCGTCTAATTGTTCACTACGATTCTAATGGTGATGCTTCGCTTGTTAATGCCAAAGAATTACAAGATGCAGTTATTACGCTTAGTATCAAAAAAGACCTGGTACACCTCATCAAAAACGGATATGAGTCCACTGAGATTCTCAAAAGAATTGATGGCCTTTCTAAAATAGACCTTCAAGAATTCATTCCGCGTGACAAATCTCCGTATATCAATTTCCTGCTAGAGAACCATGCTGCCGACAAATACCCGCTTGTGCCCATAGCAGAATACATGGGGGGCACTCGTGAAGACGGTGCTTTATATACTCTCATGATAGACGGACAGCCCAATATTATATGGGAGAATAATTGCGATGCACGCTCTACCTACGTATTTCGCTGCACAGAGGATGACTATATCGAGACCCGTCAACTCGTGTTTGATTATGTCATGGCCGAGGGGAACAACAAGCGCAAGTTTCTTCACACCGACAAATGCCTGACAATATTTAAAGAAAAGCCTCGCATGGTGGTGCACACTACCCTCGAATCATGGACACAGCGTCTGATGGGAAATGAAAATGTTGTAGCAGACCAAGATATTGATAATAACAACATTAAGCGATAAACAGGCATGAAGAAACATATTGTATTCCTTACCGGTGCTGGTATAAGCGCCGAGAGTGGACTAGGCACTTTTAGAGGCGAGGACGGACTCTGGACAAAACTTGAGTTTGAGTACTATGCAAGCCTTGATTGCCTTTATAACGATACTCAACGTTGTCTTGATTTCTACAATATGCGGCGTGAGAAACTGGCAGAAGCCAATCCTAACCGAGCACATCAACTCATTGCCGAACTGGAGAGTTTTTTCAATGTCAGCGTCATCACACAGAATGTGGATAACCTGCACGAGAAAGCTGGCAGCACACATGTCTTGCACTTGCATGGCGAACTTACAAAAGTCTGTGCGTCAGCAGATAGATACAACGAAGCTTACGTCGAAGAGTATCCACTGACTGTTCCCCTGAAAGTTGGGGACTTGGCTGGTGACGGATCGCAACTACGTCCCAACATCGTGATGTTTGGTGAGAACGTTACAAATATAGTAAAGGCAGCACAACTGGTTAAGCAAGCAGATGCATTTATAGTGGTCGGAACATCGTTGGTCGTATATCCTGCAGCGATGTTACTTGACTACGTTCCAAGAAATGCCTTAAAGATCGTTGTGGATCCCGCCGATATTCCTTCATGCGACGAACATGGATACACCCATATCCGCACTAATGCTACCGAAGGCATGGAGATCATGTGTGAAGAACTGGATAAATGGGATTGCCTTTGTGACTTGGACAATAGCAGCAATCTAGACTATTGCAATTCAACAGGTTCTGTCATGAAACCACACGATGTGTGGCAGATGAAAGATGCAATCATGACCGTTGTGAACGCCAATGGATATTCTGTGTGGGATCTTCGCCAAACAGCAAGAGGTTTCCGGGTCGAGCTCAATGACAAAATTGACGAGGAAGCAGCCAGTTTGCTATGCGGGCAATTCCCTCTTGCTGCTGATTATGAAGGAGAAGGGAAAACAGGAACGGTATTTGTGCTATATATGTGACCACAGCGGTTTTCACGGAGAGTGGGTAATATAAGGCCGGAGGCCGGATTTCTTACATTTTTGCGACAGCCTCAGGGCTACCCTTTCAGCATTTCCACTATTGCTGGGAATTGCATGAAATGGCTGGCTTTCACTAGGATGGTGTCGCCTTGCTGGAGTAATGCGGGCAATGCTGCCATGAGGTCGTCGCGGGTGGCGTAGTGCTTGACTTCGCCTTTGAAACCGCCATCGGCTGCTGCCTGAACTAGTGCCTCGCACAGCGGACCGGCACAGTAAATCGCATCCAGGTCAAGTCCCGCTGCGTAAGTTCCGACGCCTGCATGCAGGGCACGCTCGTCGGTTCCCAGTTCACCCATGTCGCCCAGAATAGCTACACGACGGTTAGCCCCGTCTTGCAGCACCTCAAGCGACGCCTTCATCGACACCGGGTTAGCATTGTAGCAGTCATCTATAATGGTATATCGCTCTGTATCAATAATATTAAATCGTCCAGCCAGTGAGCCGTTGCTCTCGATGCCCGCCTTGATTTGCTCCAACGTCAGGCCATAGGCCACACCAGCAGCAGCACCTGCCAGTGCATTATAGACCATGTGCTTGCCGGGCATGCCCACAGTGGCGTCGAAGTCGCCCACAGGTGTGTGGATGCGACACGCAGTGCCCTTGAGACCCAGGCTCCTGAGGTCGCTTGCCCAGAAGTCATTCTTGGCATCGAGTCCGAAAGTAACAGGCTTGATGCCACGCACCTCGGTCACCGTAGCCAGCTTGTCATCATCGCCGTTGAGGATGATGTGAGCCCCCGGCTCCAGAAAGTCAAATATCTCGCTCTTTGCTCTGAGAATGCCGTCGCGGTCGATGAGATTCTCCAAGTGGCAACAGCCTATATTGGTCATTATCACTGTGTGAGGTCGCGCTACCTTGGCAAGACGGTGCATCTCGCCGAAGTCGCTGATGCCCATCTCCAGCACAGCCAGCTGCTCGTCGCGCAAGCGGAAGATAGTGATGGGCAGACCAAGTTCGTTGTTGAAGTTGCCCTGCGTTTTGAGAGCATTGAACCCCTGACTCAACACGCTGTGGGTCATCTCCTTGGTGCTTGTCTTGCCCACGCTGCCAGCAATGCCCACTACGGGGATATTAAGCCCTTTAAGGTAAAACTCGGCAATATCTTTAACTGCTTGCAACGTAGATTCTACCAGAATGTAGGGATAAGGTTTCTCGCCCAGGTCTATCTCGGTCAGCACAGTGGCGGCACCGCCCTGCATCACTTGCTCGATAAACTTGTGGCCATCCACACGCTCGCCCTTGATGGCGACAAACATGCCACCCTCAGGCACCTTGCGGCTATCGGTCTCGATACCTGTAACTTCCTGGCTAGCAGCCTGGGCAGTTCCTACATAACGACCGCCACAAGCAGCGGCAATATTGGCTAACGACAGATTCTTCATTATTTTTTTAATTGTTTAAGTTTCACATGTTGATAAAACATTGTTTATCGCCATTAAGTCGCGTACTTACAGCACGCATTCCTATCGGCGCGATAAGTACCTTATTCTTATGCTTGCGTAACTTTTATCAATTCATCTAATAAGAGGGCGGTCTTTACCGAAAAACTAGATAAAAAGAACCGTCCCTTTTATCTACTTTTATCTACTTTTATCTAATCATCTAATATAAAAGGGGGTCTTTACCGAAAAACTAGATAAAAAGAACCGTCCCTTTTATCTAGTTTTATCTGTTATATTTCTTCAACGATACTTTGATGAGGTGCTCGCACAGGTCTTCGTAACCTATACCCACCTGGGCTGCCTCCTGCGGCAGCAGGCTCATTGCGGTCATTCCTGGCAGAGTGTTGGCCTCGAGAGCATACATGCTTCCGTCCTCGGTCATGATGAAGTCAATGCGACCATAAGCCTCGATGCCCACGGCTTCCATTGCCTGCTCGGCATGACGCTGCATGCGAGCGGTCTGCTCGTCGGTAATCTCGGCTGGGCAGGTCTCTACGGTAGCCCCGGGCTCGTACTTGTTCTTGTAGTCATACCAACCGTTCTTGGGTGCAATCTCTATCACAGGCAAAGCCTTGCCATCGATCACGCCCACGCTGAACTCACGGCCTTTGATGAATTCCTCGACGATGGCTTTGGGTTCAAGGTCGAAAGCAATGGCAACCGACTGGTTGAACTCTTCCTCATCCTTGGCGATGGTGATGCCCACGCTCGACCCGCCGCATGCGGGTTTCACTACCACAGGATAGCGCAGGCCTTGCTGGGCAGGAGTCTCAACAGCATTGCCACGCTCAATGAAGTAGGCCTTGGCAGTGGGTACTCCACCTGCGATAAACATATTTTTAGTGATAGTCTTGTCCATAGCCATGGCGCTGCTAAGGTAACCAGCGCCGGTATATTTCACACCCATCAGGTCGAGCGCAGCCTGCACACGTCCGTCCTCGCCATTGGCACCATGAAGCGCCATGAACACCACGTCGGCCTTGCTGCACATCTCCAGCACGTTAGGGCCGAAGAAAGCCTTGCGCTCGCGCGCCATCGCCTCAACCTTGTCGTTGAAGCTGCTCATGTAGGCACTAGCCTTGTCCACGTCATACTGCGCAGGGAAGAAATCGCTGACAAGAGCGTTCTCGTCGCCGCAGAAGATATCGAGAAGAACAGCATTGTGTCCCTTTGCCCTGAGCGCACGGCACACGCCTGTACCCGAAATGATTGAAATCAGTCGCTCAGTACTGGTTCCACCTGCTAAAACTACTATATTCATACTTGCTGATTGTTATTTTTGTGCAAATTTAGCACTTTTTCTTTTCATAGTTACTATACACCAATGTTTTTTTGCGGACTCCCTGCGCGGATTTCACTCTAACACTGAAATAATAACTGAAAGAAATTAAAATAATTAGAGTAATTAAAAACAACTTTCGCAAACCGTAATTTGTTGGTGAGTGCGACCACTTCGAGGTCGGTTGGTATATGTCCTTTGTTCCGACGGCCTGCGGCCATCGGTTACGATGCAATGTGACGACTCCGTCGTCATTTACCCACCAGGGAAATAGGCTGATACATTTTTTTCACTTGCGAAACTCTTGAATAGAATAATAACTGAAAGAAATTAAAATAATTAGAGTAATTCAAGTTTCGCAAGCCATAATTTGTTGGTAAGTGCGACCACTTCGAGGTCGGTTGGTATATGTCCTTTGTTCCGACGGCCTGCGGCCATCGGTTACGATGCAATGTGACGACTCCGTCGTCAGGCTTGGGAAAGTCGGGGCTTTGTTGCATATATAGCAAAACTGAGGGCGTGCCAGTGACTTTTGACTCACCCTCCTACATCAACTTGATTTCGCATTTTGACACACCCTCATCTGCTTGTTGATACTATACCCCCACCGAAGGGAGTGAAACGACTGCCGGTGGGGGGGGGAAGTGTGACAAAATTGCCGTTGAAGACCGCTACCTCGAAACGTGCAAGGGTGCGGTCTTCAACCGCAGTATAGTGTATCGCGTTTACCCTGCCCTGCCTTCGCTTGCGCTCAGTTAGGACAGGGTTATGTGCAGAACTGCGTTCTGCGTGTCGGCTTTCAGCCTCTCTTTGCTTTATGCTTTGTTCGAGAGAAAGATTTTCATAAGGTCTGGGCGGGGACTCTGCAAAATTCTATTGCTGAATAGTTACGTAAAACCATTTCAGTAAAAATCGTAACCGATTGCCGCAGTTGCGGTGCAATTCTGATGCGTTTGCGCTGTAATCTGACGTTAATGTTGCCCGAACAGCGTCTTGACGCCGTAGTCGTCACATTGCATCGTAACCGATTGCCGCAGGCCGTCGGAAAGGGTCATCATATAGCAACCGACCTCGAAGGGGTCGCACATTTGTGTAAAAGCGTGAGATACAAATGGTTTTACGTGTTAAAGTTGAGTAATGTGGGACTTGTGAGATCCGCACGTTTTATTTTTGACAAAAGAAAAAAAGAAATTATTTTAATTATTTTAATTTCTTTCAGTAAAAACCCTTTCAGTAAAAAGATCTACGCAATCTGCGAGAAAAAAATCCCCGAGTTCCCCGAGTTCCCCGAGAGAAAAAAACTCCCCCGGCACCATGGCACCGGGGGAGGGGATATTTAGACTAGAATATCAATTACTTGATAGCCTGGCCAGCAGCGTTAAACTTCTTGTCACCCTTAACGATAACAACCTGACCGTTCTCGATCATCTTAACAACCTTAGCGCTGTTAACGTTGATGTCGTTGATGCCAGTAACAGGCTCCTCAGTAGTAACAGTTACGTTTACAGTGTACTCTGCAAGTACTTCCTCGCCGTTCTTGAGAGAGATCTCAACGAGGTACTCGTCAACTGACTCGAGTACAACAGGGTTAACCTTTACAGATACTGTGCAGTCCTCAGCGTCCTCTGTGTCAACAACTACGTCCTCTGCTGTGAAGTTCTCAGTGAGGTCGAGGCTATAGTTAGTTTGACCCTCAACGAGTTCGAGTGCTTGACCCTTGATGCTGATGCCAGTGATCTTGGGCTCCTTAGCGGGAGCTTCAGTGTCCAGGTAGTAGTCAAAGATGTTAGCACCTTCGCTAGTGTAACGCTGGTAGTAAACAACATATACAGTGTGAACACCTGTTACGGGAGCGAGGTCGTCACTGATGGTGAGTACGTTGCCCCAGCCGCCAGTAGCCTGGTGGCGTACAACTGCAACGGGCTCTACGCCTGCGTTCTTGAGCTCCTCGGGAGCGTTGGTCCAGTCGTATGTCTTGCCGCCTTCCTCGAGGTCGAGGTAGAGGCTGATGTTAGCATTCTCCTTGTAGTCAATCCAGCCGTCACCGCCAGTTGCATAAGCGATGCGAACCTTGTTGTACTGACCGTTCTCGAAGTCGATGCCTTCGAGCTTGAGGACTGTTCTGTTGCCAGTGTAACCATAGTTACCGTTGCCCTCGAGCTGATACTGGTTGAGACCAGCGTGGTTTGTGATCTTGATAGCGCCTTCGGGAACGTCGTTGCGCATTGTGTAGTGCTTAGCGTTCTCGCTGGGAGTGTCGTTAACCTTAGTAAGTACTGCATAGTCGGGAGCGGGTGATTCGCACCAAAGAGTACCCTTGCAGAAGTCAAGGTTGGTGAGGTTAGTGCTACCGCCACGCCACTTAACAAGAACCTTGTGTGAACCAGTAACTACGCGGTTCAGAGCGGCTGCACGAGCGTAAAGTTCGCCCTGGAAGTCGCCACGGTATTCGTTGCCTGTGAAGATGAACGCAATCTTGTTCTCGTCATTTACTTCATCAATGTAAACTTCAAGACCGTCATTCATGCTGTTGCCATTCCAGTGTGAAACGAAACCACACACCTGAGTGTACTCGCCATTGCCAAAGTTCATTGTGCCGTAGTCAACAACTACACCTTCTGTAGTCCAGCCCCAGCCGCTATTACCGTCCTTGCGAGTGTCCTGTGAGGGACTTGCAACGAGCTGAGAGTTCTCATAAGCGAGACGCATAGCAACCTTAACATAGTTAGACATATTCTCAACGGGACGCAGCAGCTGACCGTTCAGGGGCTCCCAACCACCCTCGCTGTGGAAATCAGCGGGTGAGAAAGTGTTCTTATAGAAGTGGATAGCCTGTATGTTACCGCCACCACCTACGAATGTTACATAAACGTTCTGCTTGCCTGTGGGCTGGTAGAATGAAAGACCTTCTACTGCCAGTTCTCCGCCAGGAAGATCAGCAGGGCTTGACACGAGGTAACCCATGTTACCAGCAAGTTTCACGTAGTTGTGATAAGAATCGCCTGTGCGAGCAAGTGCGAGCTGTGCAAAGGGGAGAGCGCTTTCAAAGTCTTCGCCAGCCCAGAGGATAGCATAGTTACCCTTGCCGTTCCAGCCGTTAGAGAATGCCATACCCACTGCCTGGTAGTTTTCGCTGAAGTCAACTTCACCAATGCCGATAACACTTTCAGTGCCCACGTTACCCACATTCATGCCCACGGGGTCCATGCGACACTCTGTAAGCTCAATGTTTGGATTTAATGAGTTTGTGGGAACAATTAAATCCTGTGCGTTGGCAGCAAATGCCATCACTGCCGCAGCAACTAGAGTTAAACTTTTTTTCATGTTTAATAGTTTTTTAATTAGTATAAATGAAAAATATAATTGTATGCTATTTTACAAGTGCAAAATTAGTGGATATGTAACAAGAAAAATAACACAAATGTTTCAAAAAATAGCAAAATATCACACATAGCCCAGGGTTCGACAGACGGAGAAATCCACAGATTACGCTGATTACTCACATAATATATATTTCTCTCTGTGACCTCTGTGCCCCAGTGGGAGATAGAAAAAAACACAGCTTCGCTGAAAAACAGATTTTTATTTTGTGCATATTTTCAGTGTATTTCAAGCGCAGCGCCACCACCTAAATACAACCTAAGAGAAAAGGTGCTTCGCTTGAAATCAACTAAAAATTAGCAAAAAAAAATTGCTATATAGTTCCGCAAGCTAAAGTGAGTGTTGCTAATTTGTTGTCCGGCAGGACAATATTTGAATAACCCCCACCGCCGAACGTAGTGGCGGTGGGGGTATAGCAATCTCGCAGCATCGCGTCCAGCAGGACGCTAATTGGGAATGTGATGTCATGGTTGCCCGAATAGCGTCCTACTGGACGCACAACTTAAGTCAGACCTTTTCCCCCCCCGCCACTATGTTCGGCGGTGGGGGTTATTTAGGTACTGTCCCTAGCGGGACAAAATTGTAACTCGATTTTATAACATGCGAAAGTTGAATTATTTTATTCAAAGACCACAGATTAACCAGATAATATATATTACTCTCTGTGACCTCTGTGCCTCAGTGGGAGATAGAAAAAAACCGCTTCGCCGAAAAAACAGATTTTTATATTTTCAGCTTATTTTTAGTGTATTTCAAGCGCAGCGCCACCACCTAAATACAACCTAAGAGAAAAGGCGCTTCGCTTGAAATCAACTAAAAATTAAAAAATATTCTTTGTCAACATTCTCATGTTACACAAAAGTGCTAGCAACAATATTCCTAGTGATGTTGTTTTTTCCCCATTATTTTAGGCATACCCCCCCTCTCCGTGTCTCCGCGGGAGAGTAAAAAACAGGCGGTGACATTGCTGCCACCGCCTGTTGTAGGAGGAGTTATCTGATTTTAATCAGTGAGATTATTGCTTGCCCAGCATGAGGTTGAACAGTGCGTTAGCATCGCTCACGTCAACTGAACCGTCGCCTGTTACGTCAGCATTGGGATATTTGCTAGCGTCAGCTACGCCCAGAGTGATGTTGATGATGATGTTAGCGTCGGTGATGTCAACCAGGCCGTCGCCGTTCACGTCACCCTTGATGCCACCCTTGCTGCCGTGGTCGAAGTAGATGTCGAGAACGTTTGCACCGATATTCACGTCGGGAGTGTTGTAAACCATGAAGAGCTCGTGCTTGCCTGTTACGGGAACGAGGAACTCGCCAGCAACGTGCTTGTAAACGCTCCAGTCACCAGTACCTTGCAGACGACATACTGCTACGGGCTCGTGACCCTCGAGGATACCAGCAAGATTGTTGCTCCAGTCTTCGGGAGTGTAGATGAAGTCGGGATCAAGGTCGAGGTAGAATGTGAAGTTTGCCTCATCGATGTTGCCTACCCAGCTGCGGTCGCAAGAGTGGTAGATTACTACGCGCTTGTAGGGATCGTTGCCAAATTCAACGCCTTCACCGTCGCCGTAGAAGTCGATAACTGTACCGTTGCCAGTATAACCGATGTTACCGCGTGACTCATACTGGCCGCGGCACTTAACCTCGTAACCCCAAGGATTACCTTGGCCTTCGGGCTGGCCGAGGAATGTGTAGTGGAATGCATCGGGCTCGGGAAGCTCGTCAACGAGAACGATACCACAGTCGGGGTGCTCAATCCACAGCTGCTCCTCTACAAACTCAAGTGCCTGGAGGTTAGAAGAACCCCCCACCCACTTAACGAGCACCTTGTGCTGGCCGTTAACAGCCTTAAGGTTCTTAGCAAAGGGGTTCATACCGTTGTTAGCCAGATTGAGACCTGACCAGAAGCGTGCAATCTGGTTCTCGGGCTTAACCTCATCGATATAAACTTCCAGCCAGTCATAGATATTCTCACTCCAGTGAGTGAAATAAGCAACAAGCTGTTTGTACTTGTAAGTGCCGAAGTCAACAGTTCCGTAGTCGGCGATGAAGCCTTCGTGAGTCCAACCCCATGCACCGTGTGCATTAGCCGAGGTGTCGATGCGGGTCTCGGGGAAGTCGGTGCCTTCGCCTGTGGGAACAGCAGGAACTGACTCGATTGAAAGGATGCGCAGAGAAATCTGGTCGTAACCAGGCTTCTGGTTGGGCTCGCGCAGAGCGATGCCACCCTTCCACTCATCTTCTTCCTTGCTGACGAAGTCTTCCTGAGTAAACTCTGTGTCATAGAAGTTGACGTAACGGATGTTACCAGCACCGCCCACAAATGTCAGGTAAACTTTCTGACGGCCAATGGGCTTGGTGTAAGTGATGCCTTCCATAGCGGGACCACCACCTGAGAGCAGTGAGTCAACGGTGCAGTTGTAAGACATGTTAGATGCAAAGTTGAGGTAGCGGTCGTAGCTGCCTGTCTCGTCAATTGCCATCTGAGTAAAGGGAAGTGATGACTCGTAGTCAGAACCAGCGTGAAGGATTGCCCAGCCGTCAACATACCAGCCATTAGCCAGTGTGATGCTGGTTGCCTGGAAGCGGTCGCCATTTACGCCAAAGTCAACCTCACCGAGATAAACTGTAGTTGCTGCACTGGTGAAACCAATGTTTGAACTGGTGGGGTTAAATTGACCATCTTGAAGAATCTCAACCTTTCCCTCAACGCAGGGGATAGAGAGAATGCCTGCACTTGCTGAGAAAGCGAGTGCTAAGCTTGCGATGATAGTAGAAAATTTTTTCATAAAATTAGTTTTTAATTATGTGATTAAACTATGAGTCAATTATGCAGTTACAAAATTAGCACCTATATTGCAAGTAAAATATCACGGATGTTTCAAAAAATAGTAATTATCGTGTCAACCAACCGCGCCCCCTCGTGGCAAAAAAACAAAAAACTCCTACTAATCAACCGTTTAAACGCAACACCCCTGGAAATTCCAGAATATCCGGAATGTCCAGGAGTGCCGTCATTGGAGGCGTATTATCGATATTAACGTCACAATCGTTATTACCCCCCCCCTCTCTGTAGGAGAGGAGCCGGGGGAGAGGCTTTCAATGCCATCAAAGGGACAGTCCCCCGTGATGGCATTTTGACTCCCCTCTCTGTAGGAGAGGGGCTGGGGGAGAGGCTTTTACTTCCCCAGAATGAGGTTGAGCACAGCGTTCACGTCGGCAATATCCACCACGCCGTCGCCGGTCACATCGGCTCCGGCATACTTGCTTGCGCTGTCGGTGCCCAGTGTGACGTTGATAAGGATATTGGCGTCGGTGACATCCACCACGCCGTCACCATTCACGTCGCCTGGCAGGCCTCCTTCGCCTATCGCCTTGATGTTAAGGAATTTGCCCCACACTGCGTGAGCCTTATATGCTGCAAGGCTCTCTGCGGGCACGCGCAGGGTTGTGGTCTCGTAGGTGGTGAAAGAGTTCTCATACATTGCATAAGGGGGAGTGACTGCCGCAATCTCAATCTCGGCAAGGCCCGAACAACCGTTGAAGGCGTTGTCATAGACTGTGGTCATGTGCTCACCCATTTTAATTTTAGTGAGCTTGTCGATATCCTTGAAAGCAGAGGACCTGATGACAAGGATGTTATCGCCCAGCGTCATGGTGAACTTTTCGGTCTTGCCGTCGGCGAAGATGCCCGCGCCCACTTCATACACGTTATAAGTCATGCCGTCATTGTCAATCGCGTCGGGGACATACAGGTCTGTTCCACAGTCACTGTGATAAGAGAGTCGCACGCGACCATCATATTTAACGCCGTTTACTGTCACAGGGCTAGTCGAATAGACAGTGTATCCAGCGCCCTTGGGTGCCTCGTCGGTAGTGGTTTGCACAGCACTCTTCATGAAGTCGTAACCGCCCGAGGTGACGTTTGCCCATTCTTTCCACACGTTTGCGGCCTTGTATTTGTCTATTGACTGGAAAGGCACATAGAGGGTGGTCTTCGGAGCGCCGTCAAATGCAGTTTCGTCAATCTCGAGCGGATTGTTCATGTTAAAGAACAGTTTCTTGAGTGACGTGTCGCCAGCAAACACCTTGGTTCCCATTTTGGTGATCGAACCGGGAATTTTCACGGTGCTGAGGCTAGTACAACCGGTAAAGGCCTCGGTCTCTATGTTATAAACGCCGTAGGGCAGAAATACTCCGGTAAGGTTCTTGCAATCTTTAAAAGCGCGAGTGAAAACCATTATCATTTCATTGGGGAAATCATATTCACGAATCACACCAGTCTTACCACCGGGGCACACGCGCAGCGTAGTGCGATCCTTAGAGAACATCATGCCGTTATAAGAGCTGTACACCGTGTTACCCTCGCTCACTGTGATTTCCTGGAGATTTGAGCAGTTGTCCACAAACGAATAGTTGCAGTAGGTAACGCCAGCGGGCACATTGATCCGTGTAAGGCCAGAAGAAGCAAATGCCAGGTTGCTAATCTCGGTGAGCGACGCGCAGTCAACCTTGGCTTCGGTAAGGTTAGTACACCCCATGAATGCATATGAAGGTATGCGAGTGAGTTTAGTGAGCTTTGACAGGTCTATGCTCTTCAGGTCGGTATTCTCGTAGCAAGCCCAGTCGGCAATGGCAGCAAAATCATATTTGTAGCCATTGGCACCATAAGTGCCACCTCGGGTGCCTACGCATGCGGGAACGAAATGGCCGTCTTTGGCGATAGTGCCGTTCTTGTAGTAGCCCACCATGGTAAACTCGCCGGCATCGGTGCCCGTAGGTTTCTTTGTGACACACATCTGTGCACCGTCGGTAAACAGGAAGTCATATGCGCTTGAACTCCTTTCTATACTGCTGAACACACTGAAGGCATCTATGTTCTTGTAATTATCTACCGTTTTATCGCCAACTCGCGAAACATACAGTGTCATTCCCGAGTTGCTAGGGAATGCTGATTTAAAGTGCTGGCTATCGGGGTCGGTACGAGCGATGAAAACTCTCTTCAACTTTGTACAACCCTTAAAAGCATTATCATGTATTGCGCCTATTGAACTTGCAAAACGGGCGAATGTAAGGTTAGTGCAATTTTCAAACGCACTGATATACACTACAGTGGTGCCTGGGGTGTAGTCAAATTGTACACTTGTGATATTAGCCGCACCCTTAAATGCTTCCTCGCCAACCATATACACATTGCATGTAACGTCAGAGTAATTGACTGTAGCGGGAATGGTAAGAGCAAGACTTGACTTTGCTTTACCAGCATCGCTTAATCCCACAACACTAACGTTGGCCGGAGAAGTGTTGTCCACCTTGTACATCAGGTCACCTACCGAGAATTTTTCACCCCATTTTAAACCAGCCGATGCCGCAAGGGTCACCATGGCCGATAAAACAAAACACAAGAATTTCTTCATAATATAGTAGTTTGTAGTTTTTAACGTCAATATCGTTATTACCCTCCCCTCTCTGTAGGAGAGGGGCCGGGGGAGAGGCTTCGGTGCCATCAAAGGGACAGTCCCCGTGATGGCATTTTGACTCCCCTCTCTGTGCCATCAAAGGGACAGTCCCCGTGATGGCATTTTGACTCCCCTCTCTGTAGGAGAGGGGCTGGGGGAGAGGCTTTTACTTCCCCAGAATGATATTCAGCACAGCGTTTACGTCGGCAATATCCACCACCCCGTCGCCGGTCACATCGGCTCCGGCATACTTGCTTGCGCTATCCTTGCCCAGCAAGATGTTGATGAGGATGTTAGCGTCGGTGATGTCCACCACGTCGTCACCGTTCACATCACCCTTGGTCACTGGTGCTGTCTCCTCGGCAAGCACCGCGCGTACAGTGTAGCCGTTAGTGCGATTTTCAATGAGCAGACTCTGGTAGCCCGAATAGAAGAACAGGTCGTAAGCCTCACTTGTGCCGTCAGGCGTAGAAGACCAGTAGCGGCCCATAATGTTCTGGCCGCGGAAGTCATCGCTACCGTGTGCGTAATAGTCGCAGTAGCCAGCGGCAGGAAGGAAGATGCTGCAGGATGCGTAATCACCCTTGCCGGTGAATTTGCGTCCGCTCACATTATTAATCGTTGTCCACTCAGCGGCACAGTTGGCAAGGAGTGCCTCAAACTCTGCCTTAGTGGGCATGCGCCAGTTGCTACCCCAGAGTTTGGTAGCAGTATCGTCAGAGCCAGAGAGAGGTTCGGTACCTTCCTTATAATATTCACTTGGATCCTGGTCGAAACTCTTACCCCAACAGTAAAAGCCACCACTTCCGGTAGCAGAGGCTGCACCTACGTTGTATTCGGCGAACTTAGGACCATTCTCCCAGAGCTGCACCCACTTCACATTGATGTTGCCATTACGCTTAGCCTCGCCCGTGCTGTTGGGAGCAACGGGGAAGAATTCCTTCCACTGGTCTAACCCGCGGTAGAGTGACTCGGTGCCCTGGGGAACGATGAGGGTGCAGTGCTTGTAGTCAACGCCCCTGAATACATCGGAACCCATAGCGACATTGCGAGGATCGGGTATCTTGCTGTCGATTGTTGTCCACTGATATTCGCCGCCATCCTTGCTGAATGCCTCGTTGCCAATGCTAAATACATTTTGGGGTATGGTGATTGTTGAAGCCTTTACATCAGCCAGTGCATAGTTGCCTATTTTGCTCAGATGTGCGGCCCCTTCGAGCGAGATGTTGTTATAGTTCTTGCATCCAGCCAGCAGTGAGTCGCCCAGCTCGACAATCTTGTAAACAGGAGCATCCTCGGGGGCACATGCCAGTGAATTATTGGTACACTGGGCACCTACTTCAAAGGTCTTCATTGCTGCTGTAGCAGTGTTCTTGGTGCGCACCAGTTTCACGGTCTTAGCCTCGGCATCGACCACGCTGTAGGCATAGGGAGTGGTGAAGAAGTCACTCTTGTCGTCGCTTGTGCACTCGGCAAAGTCAAATGCTCCGGGCAGGATCTCCTTGTCCTTGCTCGATTCAAATGCGCGGTAGCCATCAACTTCGCCTATGGGAACATAAACTTTACATCCAGCAGGATAATCTTCCAAGAGAGAACCTATCCTATCCCTGGTTTTGATATTTATGTACAACTCTTCAAGTTCGGGCATTGAAAAACTTTCCCAACCCACGAAAGAGATTGTACTGGGGAGTAAAAGGCGTTTAATATTTGTACGATGAAATACATCGACACTAAACTTACCTACTCCATAGGGTATCACTACATCGCCCTCAAGCCCTGACTCAAGAAACGCCATATCGCTAATACTTTTAAGCTTTGGACCAAACTGCACGGTCTTGAGTTGGTTACAATGTGAAAAAGAAGTATATTCAATATAAGACACATTCTCAAAATTGAAGGATGAGATAGGTGAACCATAAAATGCACTGTAGCCGATGGTATCAATCAAGGCACAGCCTCTCATTGAGAAGTTATACTGTGACTGTCCGGCATATTCACCTATTCTGGTCAATGCATATTTCTTGCCTGAAATTTCAAAATAGTTAGGTACGGTAATGTCATCACTCTTGTTCATTGATGAGGGACCCTTCACCAGCATGCAACGGCCGTCGTAGGTCACACCATCATTGGCAGTGAAAGGCTCAGTGCTGTGAACGGTAACGTTAAAGCAGGCATTTGTTCCATACTCGTCCCTTGCCTGGATATAGTCGTAGGCAAAGGGGCCATACATAGAGAGTTTAGGAAAGAAGTTCCAGTTGCTTTCCTTGGTATATTTATTCTCTCCGTCAAAAGGAAAATACAATTTGGGAATGTTGGCGCCGGCAAACATCACGTCTTTCTCGATGCTGGGCGGATTTTGCATGTTTGACCACAACTCTATGAGCTTAGAGCAGCCATAGAACATGTCGGTAGGGATAGTCTGGACCGAGCTGGGAACTACCACAACCTGCACCTCACTGTTCTCAAAGGGGCGAGAACCCACAGTGGTCACACCGTAAGGAATCTCGATGCGGGGATACTTGTAGTTGTTGTAAGCACGCGCAAAGATGGTCTTGAGCGTGTTGGGGTAAGCGGGCTTCTCGGCCTTGGCAGCGGGCATACGCACGAGAGTGGTCTGCTTCTTGTTGTAGAGTGCGCCGTCGTATGACGAGTAGTTGGTGTTGCTCTCGCTCACCACGTAACTCTCCAGAGCGGTACAGCCGTCAAATGCCGAGTTATTGATACTGGTGAGCGTATCGGGTATCTTCACCGATGTAAGACTTGTGCAAAAAGCAAATGCGTAGTTGTCGAGTGTAGTGACCGAACCCAGGCTTACCTTGGTGAGGTTAGAGCATCCATAGAATGCCGACATGCCTACTTTAGCAACGGCACCCTTGATGCTCACGCTCGTGATGTTGGTGTTGTTAGAGAAAGCATTGGGTGCAATCGCGGTCACGATATACATCTTCCCGTCTTTCTGGAAATACTGTGCAATTGCCGCATTGGCTTGGTCGGCGGCAGAGGCAGTGGTACTGAATCCCAATAACGTAGCCTCTCCGGCACCACTGACCTCGGTACTGGTAGCTTCGGTAGTAATCTGGTATTTGTAGTTACCTGACACAAACACATCGCCCACAGCAGCCGATGCCATAACAGACACCAGCGCTGATAATAGAAGTAATGTTATCTTTTTCATGACTTTAATAAGCCTCTCTCCAGCCCTCCCCTAAAGGGAAGGGAGTTTAGATTGAGAGAGTGAGGTATTTTTTTATAATTATTTTTATCTGTTTCTTTTTGTTGCTCTGCATCCCCCCTTCCCTTCAGGAGAGGGGCTGGGGGAGAGGCTTTGATGCCATCAAAGGGACAGTCCCCCGTGATGATGCCATCAAAGGGACAGTCCCCGTGATGGCATTTTCTCCCCCCCTCTCTGTAGGAGAGGGGCTGGGGGAGAGGCTTTTACTTCCCCAGAATGATATTCAGCACAGCGTTCACGTCGGCAATATCCACCACCCCGTCGCCGGTCACATCGGCTCCGGCATACTTGCTTGCGCTGTCCTTGCCCAGAGTGACGTTGATGAGGATGTTAGCGTCGGTGATATCCACCACGCCGTCGCCATTCACGTCGCCCTTCAATGCCACGTCACCGAAAACAATGGTGATTTTGTCGGTATTACCGGCCTGTTCGCTTGTAAGTTTCAGGTAGGGAGCGCAATTATCAGTAAATAAGTGTGATGTTGGGCGTCGGAAACATATTTCTTTGTTGTCAAAGTAGTAGCCCACATTTTGCTCATAGACATCTACCGATTGAGTAGCTGCTCCCACGAGCAAATTCTTCTTTTCGGTAAACGGCACTTGAGGACGCTTGAGTAAATAACGGTGATTCTTTTCAATGTCTGTCAAGATTACGCCCTGATTGTCAGATGTGTACTCTGTCTTGTTGAGCATTGCCTTATGGGCATTAGCGTCATAGTCCGTAACCACCCATGCATCCAGCGCGCTCGCTTTCCAGTCCACAGGATGATTCACACTAATTGCCTGTACGTCGCCGTAATTGTCGCCATATTCCACCCAAGCATTGATTCTATTGATAGGCAATGGCAACGATGAGCTAGTCCAAGTCATCGCTTCACTTTGGAAATGTGCCACATTGGTCCACTTCACATAGCAGGTGAAGTCATCGGCGTTGTCGCGGAAAAACTGTCCACCTATCGAGGGGAAAGATCTCAGAATGCACAGTTCGCTGAGGTTTTCGCAATAGTTCCATGTCCCCTCTCCTATAGTGCTTACAGTCTTGGGCACTTCCATCTCGGTGATACCTGTGCCCGCAAATGCAAAGGGCTTGATAGTCAGCAAATATTTCATGTTCTGCAAATCAATCTTCTTGATTTGTTTGCAGTTTACCAGGCATTTTTCGCCGATTTCGCCAATGATGTATGACTTATCGCCTAAAGTTTCATATTTAGCGCCAATAAACTCGGTGTCCGACACTTGAGCGTGATTGGGATGATAGACATACTTTCCATATCCGGCGCAATTTGGAACATCGGTATAAAGCGTCTCGGTTTCCCCAGTTATAGTCACACGGTACAGACTGCTGAACCAATCGTTGCCACGAGCGAAGTCGAATGCACCAGCCGAAATATCGAACTTCTTCCACTTGTCATTGGCTTTGTAAGCGTCCTCGGCTCCGGCAGGCACATAAAGCTTGCAATCGGCAGGCACATTGTTAAACTGCCACTGGTTATCGGTAGTGGCAAACGACTTTCTATTCAGGTAAATCTCTTTCAACGATGAGCAACGATCAATAAATGCCCCTCCTAAAGATTTGATCGACGAGGGAACGAGGATGCGCTGCATGTCGTTGCCTGCAAAGCATGCACCCTCCATCCTTTCTATGCCGTAAGGCAAGATGATGTCGTGAGGTATATGGCAGCCGTCAAATGCCGACTCTCCTATGTACTTGAGGCCGCGGTTAAAGACGAGTTTATCCATGTGCGATGTGCCCTTGAACGCATTGGGCCTGATGGTATCGACATTTGCGCCCAAATACAGCTTGAAGTTAAAGTTGTTGGCTTCAAATGCTCTACTGCCAATGCTTGTAACAGCATACAGTGGACCGCCAACGTATTCATTCACGTCATCGCCCATGTTGAAACATACCGAATCGTTACGCGTGAAATTATTGTTGCTATAGCTCGACACATTGGTAACACGCACACGGCCAGCATACTCTTTGCCGTTGATGGTCTCGGGCTTGTTGCTGATGATGGTAAATTCACTCTTATACTCTGCTTTTGGAGCTGTCCAGCCGCCGTAAACGGCAAATCCGTAATAGGCTTCAAAGTCGTAAGCGCCCTGCTTGATTGCATTAGAATAATCTTTCCACACATTGGCAGCCTTGTAAGCATCTACCGACTCGGCAGGCACATAGATAGTCATCATTCTACTAGACAATTCAAACATATCGTCACTAATTGCAGGAGGTGTTGCGAGGTTGAAGTAGAAAAACGACAGGTTGCGACACTCCTTAAAGGCTCCCGCACCGACCGAGGTCACCGAACTTGGGATGAGCAGTGTTTTCACAGCGCTTCCAAAAAACGCGCCTTGGCCAACCGATTCTACGCCATAACGGATTCTAATAGACGACAATTTCGCGCATTGATAGAACGCATTTTGTCCGATGGTCTTCACCGTCTTGGGAAGATAATTGTAGGCTATGGTGCCATCGGCGTTCGCGCCACTGAAGGCTTCGGGGCAGCGGTAGAGCATCGTTTGATTTTTGTTATAGAGAATACCATCAACCGATGAATAGGCAGTGTTGCTCGCGTCCACATTGATGGCCTCAAGCGACGAGGCACCATTAACAAAGGTGGCAGGAGCAATGTGCTGGACATTCTTTGTGATAGTGATTTTCTTCACATCGGTTTCATTCACAAAGGCATAGTCATGGATACTCACAACATTGTATTGTTCATTGTTGTAGGTGACATAGAGCGGGATATTCACATTGGCTTTGTCGGCCGCAGTCAGGTCCGTTCTAAATGCTAAAACCGTGGCAGTGTGATTGGTGCTGTTGAGATCAAACACCAATTTGCCCGAAATGTACTGCACTGCGCCCGCATTCATGGCAATCAGCGCCAACAAAAGTAATGTAATCTTTTTCATATCTTGTTATTATCGTTATTAACTCCCCTCTCTGTAGGAGAGGGACCGGGGGAGAGGCTTCGGCGCCATCAAAGGGACAGTCCCCGTGATGGCATTTTAACTCCCCTCTCTGTAGGAGAGGGGCCGGGGGAGAGGCTTTTATGCCATCAAAGGGACAGTCCCCGTGATGGCATTTTGACTCCCCTCTCTGTAGGAGAGGGGCTGGGGGAGAGGCTTTTACTTCCCCAGCATGATGTTGAGCACTTCGTTCACGTCGCTCACATCGACAGTGCCGTCGCCATTTACATCGGCGCGGCCGTTGTAGTTGCTTGCGTTATCCTTGCCCAGCAACATGTTGATGAGGATGTTAGCGTCGGTGACATCCACCACGTCGTCACCATTCACGTCACCTGGCAGGCCGTCTTTGCCTATCGCCTTGATGTTAAGGAATTTGCCCCACACTGCGTGATTCTTATATGCCGAGAGGGCAGCCGCGGGCACGCGCAGGGTTGTAGTCTCGTAGGTGGTGAAGCAGGAAGCAAATGCAATGGGAGGAGTCTGTGCATTCACTGTGAGGTCGGTTAACGCTGTGCAACCATTAAATGCATTGGCAAGAAGCGTTTTCACGCTACTGCCCAAAACCACAGTGCTAAGGCTAGTGCAGCCACTAAATGCACTGACGCCTATCGTTTCCATACGGGTGAGTTGTGACAGGTCGATACTCTTGAGATAAGTATCGCCCAGGCAAGCACTGTCGGCAATAGCGACGAAATTATATTTGTTGCCGTAAGCACCGTATGTTCCACTGCCGCACAATGGCACAAAAGCACGATCCTGTACCAAACCTGCAGTGCGGTCCCATCCCACCATGACCAAGTCTCGATTATAGGTATTATCCTTCCATGCCATCAGCGCTCCGTCCTCCCAACGAAAATCATAGGCCAGCGAACTCTTGACAATGTTTTTGATAAAGTCGAACTTTTCATTTGCCCGATACCTCTCCACGGTATTAGGATCGGCTTTGGACACATATAGTGTCATGCCGACATTACGGGGTAAGAAGTCGTAAACAATCGGCAGTGTGGTCCTTGCGAAATAAAAATCTTTCAGTTTAGAACAACCTATAAATGCGGTGGACAAGATTGAATATGTCGAACTGGCAAAACGCACATAAGTGAGATTGGTACAAAACGCAAAGGCGCCTTGAAGGATTATAACCCAAGAATCAGGATTATAACTGAAGGTAACACTCTTCAAGTTGCTCGAATTAGAAAAAGCCGTTTCCTGGATTCTCGATACATTGTATCTTACTCCATTGTGTGTCACCACTGGGGGAATAACAAGGGCTAAATCGCTTTTGGCTTTGCCTGCGGCACTGAGGCCAGTAACATCGACAGTGTTTCTGTCTTCATTAAAAACCTCATAATTAAGGTCACCCACGGTGAACGTGTCGCCAGTTGCAGCTGATGCCATAATCGACACCATCGCAAGAAAAAGAAGTAATGATAATTTCTTCATATTGAGTTGTTTTTGTTATTATCGTTAGGACGTTACTATCGTTATTGACTCCCCTCTCTGTAGGAGAGGGGCCGGGGGAGAGGCTTTTGTGCCATCAAAGGGACAGTCCCCGTGATGGCATTTTGACTCCCCTCTCTGTAGGAGAGGGGCTGGGGGAGAGGCTTTGGTGCCATCAAAGGGACAGTCCCCCGTGATGGCATCCTCCCCCCCTCTCTGTAGGAGAGGGGCCGGGGGAGAGGCTTTTACTTCCCCAGAATGAGGTTGAGCACAGCGTTTACGTCGGCAATATCCACCACGCCGTCGCCGGTCACATCGGCTCCGGCATACTTGCTTGCGCTATCCTTGCCCAGCAAGATGTTGATGAGGATGTTAGTGTCGGTGATATCCGCCACGCCGTCACCGTTCACGTCGCCCTTGACATCGCTGCCCACGCCCTCGATGTGTAAGAACTTGCCCCACACCGCATGATTCTTATATGCCGAGAGGGCAGCCGCAGGCACGCGCAGGGTTGTGGTAGCATAGGTGCTGAAGGTGTTGGCATCCAATACATTAGGAGGTGTCATGCCCTTACACTCTATCTCGCCCAGGCGCGAGCAGCCGTTGAAGGCGTTCTCGCCAATCTTTGCCACATTCTTGCCCAGAGTGAGCTTGATGAGCTTGTCAACACCCTTGAATGCGTCTTTTCCTACCTTGGTTACATACTCATCGAGCGTGAGGGAGAAATCAATTATATTTTCGTCGGTGCAGACGCCCGAACCAATCTCAGTGATTACAAAACTCTTTTTCAGCGAGTTGTTGGGGGTAACAGATTTGCCTATCACTACATCTGCAACCTTTGAGCTAATTTCTGTTTTAAGATAGGTCAGTCTTGCACAACCGTCGTAATCGGTTCCGTCGATGGTTTGCTTTTCGGTAGAAAAAACGGTATAGCCCGAATGGTGTGTAAGCCTAATACTACCGGTTAAGCCCACTTTTAAAATATCGTAAGCACCCGACTTGATATTAGTAAATCTATTCCATGGCTCGGTATTCTTAAAGGTTTCTACCGCCTCGTATGGTACAATCAGGTTGGTCAAAGCTGCACTTGTGTAGAAAAGAGTGGAGCTTTTTGATAGTGGCTCAGCCACATTGAACATAAGGGTTTCAAGTGTTTTTGGAGTTGTGGAAAATGCCTGATATCCTAACTTGGTCACCGAGCTGGGGACTCTTATAGTAGTGACCTCACTACCCAAGAAAGCACCATCACCTATTGTAGTCACGCCATAAGGCAATGCCACAAAAGAGAGTTTGTCTGTTGTGTAACGAAAGGCATGGTCATGTACCTCGGTCAACTCCCCTGGGAATTCACGATCTTCAAGCATGCCTTGCATTCCTTCTGGGCACAGATACAGTATTTTATGGTTTTTGCTGAACACCATGCCGTTATATGAACTGAACGAATTGTTGTTTTCGCTCACAGTGATTGACTTGAGATTATCGCAGAAAAGAAATGCACTAAAGTATAAATTGCCCAACGTGAGCCCGGCGGGTATGTGGATTGTTGTGATACCTGTACCCCGAAAGGCTTTGTCACCAATGGCGGTCAACGACGCGCAGTTGATGTTGGCTGTAGTGAGGTTGGTGCAATCGTAAAACGCGTTAGTCTCTATGCTGCGTAGTTTAGTGAGCTTTGACAGGTCTATACTCTTAAGATCTTTATTATTCTGGCAAGCATAGCGGGCAATTTCAACAAAGTGGTATCGGTAGCCGTAAGAGCCGTATGCGCCTGTGCTGGTGCCTGTGCAAGCGGGGACGAAATTACCGTCCTTGGCTGTGCTGCCACTCATGCTGTAACCCACCATAGAGACTTCACCTGGCTCGGTGGCTGTGGGTTTATTGGTGACACACATCTGTGCACCGTCGGTAAACAGGAAGTCGTATGCATCAGAACTCATATATACGACCGAAAATGGTGCGTATGCAGCAAGTCTCTTGTATGCATCCGAAATCCCAGTTATTCCGGCTTTAGGTATATGCAGTTCCATGTTCGAGTTGTTAGGGAACGCATTGTTTTTTACATCCACAGCGTCGGGGTCGGGACAAGCCATATACACATATTTCAAGCCAGTACAATCCGCAAATGCCTTTTCCTCAATTCTAATTGTGGAACTGGGAATGCGCACCCATGTTATATTCTTACATCCCTTAAACGCTTCATATTTTATTGTGTTGCCATCGGGACAATAATTGATAGTTACGCTTGTCAAATTGGTTGCATTTTCAAACGCGTAACTATTAATTCCGGTAACAGCATATTTTACGCCTGAGTAAGTCACACTTGGCGGAATATCAAGTGCAAGGCTCGAAACCGCTTTGCCACTGGCGCTCAAACCTACAACCGAAACATAAGTGTTGTTCAGTATTTTATAATTCAAATTACCCACGGCAAAGATGTCGCCCACGGCAGCCATGGCACTCACAGCCACTGCAACCATAACGAATAGGGATAGTAATTTCTTCATATTATTGTAGTGTTTTGATTTTCTGATTTACAAAAGTAACAAATTTTACATTATTTATGGGGGGGGTAACATTATTTAACAGTTTTTCGCAATAGGTAACTATTCACCAATGGAACGTAACTATTCACCAATGGAACTCCCCGCGCAGATTACACTGATCTCACAGATTTTTTTTATTGAAATTTCAAGAGTTTCGTATGCCGTAAAGTACCGCTTACCGATGCTAGGCGATATTTTAGCAACATGCGAAACTTGAAATAATTATATAAATTCTGTGAAATCTGTGAGATCCGCGCGGGGAGTCCCTAAAAACTCTATTGGTGAATAGTTACTCGCAATAGAAGCAGAAAATGCCATCACAGGGACGTCCCTATGATGGCATTTTAAACTCTTAAACCCTTAAACATTTAAACCTTTATCTACTTCCCCAGGATGATGTTGGTCACCTGGTTGGCGTCGCTCACATCAACGGCACCGTTGCCATCGACATCGGCACGGCCTCCATAGTTGCTTGCCGTGTCCTTGCCCAGGATGATGTTGGTCAAGATATTTGCATCTGTG
>NZ_JAZLLZ010000163.1:0-4546 GCF_045598405.1 Sodaliphilus sp. | reverse complement strand
AGCCACCCAGAGAGTCGATGAGCACCGACACCGGCTTGCCGGCATTGTTGGCAAGGATATAGTCAACATAGTCACGGTCGAAGTCGCAACCGCCGACATAGCCTTTCAGGTGCAGGTTGTATGTGTGTTTTGCCATAGTATATCAAATTTCTATGGCACAAAGTTATTACCCAAATAAACAAGGAGAAAAGACAAGCCCACCACGCAGTTTTACGGCTCAAATCGCCTCTAAGTGATGTTTTTTTAGTAACTTTGCAACAGAAATAGCAAACGATATGGCAGAAAACCAGAACATAGAATACAAAGAATCTTGGCGTGACGAATACCTTGGCTGGATATGCGCCTTTGCAAATTCACAAGGAGGTAAACTCTACATCGGAGTGAACGACAAAGGTGAGGTAGTTGGCGTGTCTAACAGCCACAGACTTCTTGAAGATATTCCCAACAAGATTGTAACAGTCCTCGGCCTGGTCTGTGACATCAATCTTTTGACTGAAGACGGCAAGGAATATCTCGAGATTGTAGTTGAGGAAAGCAATGTCCCCATCTCTTTCAAGGGAGAGTATCACGTGCGTTCTGGTGCCACAAAACAAGTATTGAAAGGAAATGCACTCCAGCAATTCCTGTTGAAAAAGAATGGGTTGTCTTGGGATGATATTGTGCATCCCACAGCAACCATGGATTGCATTGACGAGGCGGCAGTTGACTATTTCGTTCGCATGGCTGTTATGGCCCAGCGTCTTCCCCAAGAGGCTAAGTCATATTCTCCGCTTGAGGTGTTACAAAACCTTAATTTGGTTGATGACGAAGGAAAGTTGAAGCTTGCCGCCATACTCCTTTTCGGAAAGAACCCCAACAGATATTTTGTTACCAACGAGTTCAAGATTGGGCGTTTTGTAAACAGCGAGTCCGATCTGGTTATTCAAGATGTCATTGAAGGGAATATCCTGCAAATGGCAGATAAAGTGATGAGTGTGCTCAAGTCAAAGTATCTTGTCGCACCCATTTCTTATGAAGGGTTGCACCGCAAAGAGACCCTTGAAATTCCTGAGTCGGCATTGCGTGAGGCTATCTACAATGCCATCGTGCACAAGGACTATGCAGGTGCATCTATTCAGATGAAGGTATGGAACGATAAGGTGGAATTGTGGAACGATGGTTCCTTGCCTGAAGGTTATACTGTTGACACATTGTTTAGAAAGCACACCTCAAAGCCTCGTAACAAGAACATTGCCAACGCCTTTTACAAGGCTGGCTTCATTGAGTCATGGGGGCGTGGTATTGATAAAATCCGAACAGAGATACAGTCAGCAGGCTTGCCCGAACCCGTGTTTGAAGAAACATGTGGCGGTATGATGGTGACAATTAACCGAGGTAAAACCTTTAGTGACATCATTAGTGACAAGCAACTTGTCCTAAATAATGTCCTAAACAAATTATCTGAGAGACAAAAGATTATATATGACAGACTAAAGGAAACTGGTATTCCCTGTGTCCTAAATGATGGCACGAACAAATCACATGTCGTGAAATATATAAACGAGATTGAAACAGCAAAATCAATTGCGTTGTTCATCGGAGTCAGCGAACGTACTGTTAGAAGAGATTTAGTTGTACTACAAAAGGAAAAATTAGTTATTCATACAGGAACTCTAAACAAAGGTCAATGGGAAATATCATCCTTTGAATAAAAATCAATTTGTTGAAATAGCAGAATATTTATTGAAAATATAGTCGAAAATCAATTCTGCATAAATCAATTTTATGTTTGTTTGTCGCATTTTTGTTTCAAATTTGCGACAGAATTTCAACAAATAAATAGTGTTAGGCTTTGATATTGAAATATTTACTCGCACAAGATAATGCAGAGGGGTGATTTCGGTTTTTTCAACCACATAATGACCGAAAAGAACTAACCGGCAGACAGCATTCTATGCAGAAACTTGGTAAATTAGAAAAAAGAATGTAATTTTGCAGTGTTAAGTCCCGACAGTCCCTGGTTACAAACTGCCGGGTATAGTTTTTTATAGGGTATGTAAAAAATACCCACACACAAAAGCCGACTCACATGTGAAGCCGGCTTTACTTTTTCTACTAACTGCCTTGGACCAGATAGTAGGTAAAAATCAACACTTAATAAAAGGATACGCCTAATTTTTATCCCATCAAATTATATTCAAGAGAAGCCGACTTCACAGCCGGCTCCTCCATTCACAAACTTAATGAAAAGATACTGTCATTCGATAGAGTATATGCGTATTTCGCTGTCAACGTCCTGAAGTGAGTGGACAATGATGTCGGCAGGAATCATGTTGAGCTCACGATTCAACTCAAACTCATCCTTCTCCAGCCACACATAGGCGTAGCGTCCTGAAAGGATTTCAAACTCAATGCTGCCGAAGTAGTTCTTCGTGTCAACATCTTCAACCATGCCCCATTCGCCAGTATCAAGACCAGCCCTGTTGATGCAGTCAAACAAGGTGAAGATTTTCTTTGTCTGCATTTCGATGTCTCTCTCGGGGATTGCCACGCAAACATCAATGCTGTTGTCTGTTAGATTGTCTGTTCTCATTTTTGTAAGAATGAATAAATTGTTAAACACCTGTTTAGCCGAGCTAAACTTTACACTGCATTCCCGACAACACGCCTTGCTCCATAAGAACAAGGATTTCAAGTCAAAATACTACCCGCAGGGGTGGAGATTTTGCATAGAAACGCCGCTTGTCCTTGGGATTGGAGCAGTGTTGTAACTTTGCGGTGTAAAAGTCATGCGGCAGGCAAGGTGTTGCCATTTTCATTCGAGTGAGCACAGCAACACCCCGTGCAACCGTATGGTCATCCGCTTGTGACGCACCCGATGAGAGCGCGTATTGCGACATACTTCACTTCATACTTGTTGACCGATTGGTCACCAGCTGGGCTGCCGAAGGTAATGTCGTGTTTTATTGTGGGGAATGGTTTCTCACGAGAACCTATGAGGAACGAGTTTCCGTTGACATCCGTCACGATGAAAGCCAGTGGCATGGAAGAAGGAACATATTCAGTGGATGAGAAAGTGAGCGTCACCGACTCAACCTTGCCGTGATTGTCACACTCCGATGTGGTCACGCAAATAGCCTCACCGACGAATGGCACTTCAGTTGTTTGTGCAAGGATGCTGACGAGACCTCCGCATATAGCATTAAGCATCACGTTAGGCGTTAGGTTCTCTGCAAGAACATAGTCAATTCTCTTAATGCCAGGAAGTGACTGTTTCGTATTTTTCATACATCAAGCAAATCAAGTAAATCAAACAAATCAAGTAAATCAAGTTCGTTACATTTTTGTGCTCTGTTTTCCGAGTAATTTTAACCCTTCTTAACTTTTTTAGAACTCAAATAAATGTTTCGCTTGCGCTGGTATCGCTTAGCTATGGCGCACCAGTTCTTTTCTTCGAGTTCAATGCCGTGCATTTCCATCCATGCATAGATGACCTGGTCTTGTCGTTTCGTTGACACTACACCGACCTTGTGGAGGTCTTTCCATAGTTCAACATCAAAGCGGTTGCGTATGCAGGTGGTCAAGGCATTCCTTCCCTTCGGTCCGAGGTACCTATAGTACGCTGGGTCTTTGCTCTTGAACACAGGGATGCGTATTGCTACTTGTCCTTCCTTGGCTTCCGTTTGTGGTTCGAGTCCGCGCGGGATTTTCTGTAGGAAAAGTTCAAGGATATTGCTCTCCACCGAGCCGCGGATTAGCCTAACAGGCGACTCCCCACCATTGGCATGAATGAACCATTGGGCAAGATAATCCTCCATATCCAAGAAAATACAGCCGTCATTCATTGTCAACAGTCCTCCTTTCTGTGTTTTGGCGATAGGATTTAAATTCAAATGGGATGACTTCAAACATTTCTCGGAATCGGTCAGCTATACGCACTCCATACTTTACTCTGATTTCATTAGGCGCAAGGTTGGTTGTGATGAGAGTGAACCGGTCTTTTAAGTATCGCTTCTCGAGCAGGTCAATCACAGGACTTTTGACAGTTCCATAATCAAGAATCTCTGCGGGTTCCTTACCGAGGTCATCTATAGCCAGCATGTCACGTTCGGATAATTCGCGCAATTCATCATTGTCTTTAGAATTGATCAGGTCCTTTGCGTCGCAAATTTCTATTCCGACCTTGTAGTTGCGCGGAAGAAAACTGAAATGATGTTCTTTATTCAACTTGTTGATTACACTTTGTATCGCATAAACCAGTGTTGTTTTGCCATTGCCGCATGTTCCACACAGCAATACACCGCACCGAGGTCTCGCTGCGGTCAGTGCCAGAGATAATCTGTAGATTACCATTCTGGTATTCCCGTCATCAATATATTCCCTCCCACGAAGAGCCACCATTGCCATATAGTGGGCTGTTAGATAATTATATCCTCAAATCCGCAGTATAAAATTTGTTAACGTTTTTGCACGCGTTAGAGGGGCATCGCCTGGCCGGATCGGTGGCAACGTGCTAAGTTCTGTGTGTTTTTGTCACGAGCGGGCACACTGCCCCTTTCCCCAATCC
>NZ_JAZLLZ010000162.1:0-2752 GCF_045598405.1 Sodaliphilus sp. | reverse complement strand
AGTTACGAACTTTGGTATAATCGGGGCTTGGTATAGAATAAAAAAAGAAAATGTTTTTTTAGTTTATATGGCTCACGCCAAGAACCGTGCTCAAGGGAGTAAGCAGCGGTAAGTGGGCAAAGCCCGTGCCGCGACCAGCGAACCTCCCTTAAAATGGAGGACTCTGTCCTCAAAATGATAATACACTATCTGTGAGGTAATTCCATTTTGCTTGCAGAGCAGGCTATTTTCTATGCGAAGCAAAAAAACCAAAATAAAAATATTTTCTTTTTTAAACGGACAACAATAGTTCTTTATAAATATCAAGAACGCCAGGCTACATAGAATAGCGTGGCGTTCTTGGTGTTTTATAGGCACGATAGTGCCGTTCTTAAAGCAGCGCGTTCTTAAAGCGTAGCGTTCTAAAACTTACTTTTCTGGCTCTACTACCTTGAGGCGGTCGCCGCTGCCGCGGCCCACTACGTCGTAGTATTCCTGGTTGTATCCGCCCCAATTGGGCTGCACGGGATAGCCTGCCTCGTTGCGCTCAAACTTGCCGTCTTTCTCCTTCTTGACGTTGCCGTCGAGGTATTTGACAAATAGGTATTCGCCCAGTTTGCGGTAGCGTGCTGTGGTGCTTTGCGCCTGGTTCACGCTGTAGTTGGTGAGGAACTCAACAGCCTCGGCGGGGTTGTTCTTGACAAGGGCCACAGCCTTGGCTTCGACCTTGGGCTGATTAGCCTCGAACGAGTCTTCGATTTCGCCCTGCACCTTGCGTATGTCAACAATCATCTTGTTGTAGCGGCTGTAGGCCTGGTTTGCCACCCAGTTGTTAACCCAGAACGCGCTGTTCCAGTCGAGGGTGTAGAGGTCGGCCTTACCTTGCGCGTAGCTAGCGGGAGCCTCGGTCATGCAGCAGTACATGGGCACGAACACTGCGGTGTTGGCATCGTCAACGCCGAACCACAGACAACCACCCACCTGGTCGGGTAGCCATGAACGCATCTGCGAAACAAACACGAAACCAGTTTGTTGGGTAGCGATGGCGCGCTCCATGCTGTAAGTCACGCTGTCCACCTTGAACTCCATGGGACGCCAGCGGTAGGGCACGTCGTAGTTAATCTTGGCACCAGGGTCTTGTGTCATGTCGAAGGGAGTACCCTCGTAGTGGTCGCGCATCATGTTCTGCACATCGCGCACGCTCACCTTGCGGTCGGGCTGCACGGCAAACGGCATCACCTCGGCGCCTTTCTTGCCGTTGATGAAGGGCAGGTACTTGTCCATGCCGGCCTTGAAGCGGTTGAAGTAAGACCACACGCGTGCGTCGCAGCCGCGCAGGTTGCCGAAGTCGGCGGGAGCGTATGCAGCCGAGAAGTCAAAGTCGGCATCCTTGCCGTTGAAGTAACCCATCTTGCGGGCAAACGTAATCACGTCCTTGGAATATATGCAGTTAGCCTTGTCGTTGAGAGGGAAGCGATGGATGCGAGCCTGGTTGGCGTGACCAGCGATGCAGTCGTCGGGGACGCGCTGTGCCACCCACACTGCGCCTTTTTCCTTCTTGCCCTTGCCTATGAGGTCGAGCACCCAAATCTCGTTGGGGTCTCCTATCGAGAACGACTCGCCCTCGCTGCAATAGCCATATTCAGCCACGAGCTTGGTCATCAGGTCGAGTGCCTCGCGTGCGGTGCGACAGCGTTGTAGCGCGATGTAGATGAGGCTGCCGTAGTCGATGATGCCGTCTGATTCCCATAGTTCCTCACGTCCGCCCCATGTGCTCTCAGCGATAGTGAGCTGGTGCTCATTGATATTTCCCACCACGGCGTAGGTGTGGGCAGCCTCGGGAATCTCGCCGTGCTTGATGCCGGTGTCCCAGTCGTTGATGACGCGCATGGTGCCAGGCTTGTGGTCGGCAGCGGGCAGCATCTGCAGGTCGCCATAGAGGATGTGGGCGTCGGCTGCGTAGGAGATGATAGTGCTACCGTCGGCGCTGGCATTCTTGCCCACTAGCAGGTTAGTACATGCGTCGGCATTAGCCGCCGCACCCATTGCCATAGCTGCGATGGCAATGATTTTAGTGATGTTGTGTCGTGTCATATCCTTGTGTTTTAGTGTTATCAAGTTGAATAGGAGAGTACAAAGGTAATGCTTATTTGCGTAACATCAAAGCAAGAGGCTGAAAAACCTTTCATTACGTGTGTGGTGGGTATATAGAGTATTGGAATAAAAAAACAGAAATTAACCGCTGTGTAAGAGAAGATGGCTGTCGCCATTGATGTCAAGCGCTTGTGATTTCGCTAGTGAGCTTCGCTCCCCGCAAAATCACAAACACATGCCATCACCCTACTGGGCTTTTCTTCTCTCACACAGCCCAAAATACAACATCACTAGGAATATTGTTGCTAACATTTTTTGCAACAAGAGGATGTTGACGAAGATTTAATTTTTTGATAATTTTTAGTTGATTTCAAGCGAAGCGTAACTATTCAGCAATGGTATTTTGGGTAATTTCCCCGCGCGGATCTCACTGATAACACAGATTTAATAATAACTGAAAGAAATTAAAATAATTAGAATAATTTCTTATTCAGTTAAATCAGAGCAATCTGTTGTAACTATACTACAATAGATTTTTTTGCAGAGTCCCTGCGCGGATCTCACTCACACATGATTTTGTAATGAGAGGCTGGAAGCCGACACGCAGAACGCAGTTCTGCACATAACCCTGTCCTAACTGAGCGCAAGCGAAGGCAGGGCAGGGTAAACGCGATACACT
>NZ_JAZLLZ010000161.1:0-5187 GCF_045598405.1 Sodaliphilus sp. | reverse complement strand
GAAAGGATTGGGGAAAGGGGCAGTGTGCCCGCTCGTGACAAAAACACACAGAACTTAGCACGTTGCCACCGATCCGGCCAGGCGATGCCCCTCTAACGCGTGCAAAAACGTTAACAAATTTTATACTGCGGATTTGAGGTTTTTATATATGGCTAAAGAATATCTATATGGTGCCGCAGTTCAAGGCATTCAGCAATTCATCTTTCAGACTAACAAGTTGAAAGACATTGCCGGTGCCAGCGAACTGGTTGAAAACATCTGCACCGAAAAATTCAAGGAGTTGATAGGCTGCGGGAACCTAGACAACGATAATAGAGCTATCATCAATGCAGCCGGAAACGTTAAGTATCGTTTCGCAAGCAAAGAAAAATGCGAAGAGGTTGTGCTGATGTTCCCCAAGCTGGTTGCAGAGTATGCCCCAGGCATCACTTTGAGCCAAGCTGTAGTAGAAATCAACGAAGGCGATGACTTCGCAACTAAAGTTGACGAACTCGAGAATGCGCTACGCACCCAGCGCAACCGCCCCATGGCAAGCACAACATGGGGAATGATGGGCATAGAGCGCAGCCACACCACAGGCAAACCAGTTACCCACATTGCAGGAGACGAGCACCTGGATGCCGCCACCTACGCTAAGCAGTTTCATCAAGAAGGCAAAAAACGCAATGTCCTCAAGTTGCCAAAGGTTGCATTTAACATTGATGACCTCAATTATGCCGATGTGGCCATAGATCCAGAGGACATGACCACAAAGAACGACTGGGTAGCTGTTATCCATGCCGATGGCAATGGACTAGGTCAGATAGTGCAAAAAGTGGGGCACGAAATGACAAGATTCAAAGACTTCTCCCAAAAACTCGACAAGGCAACTAAAGCAGCCGCAGTCGCAGCCTTTGAGAATATCAAGAAAAAGTATTCATGGGAAAAGATTCCCATCCGCCCCATCGTGCTGGGCGGCGATGATTTCACAGTGATATGTCGCGGTGACCTGGCACTTGACTATGTAGCCGAATTCATCACTCACTTTGAGCAGGAGACTGCCAAGCATTTGAGCGAGTACATCAAAAACGTGTTTACCGAGGGCAATGTGCGCGACCGCCTCACAGCATGCGCAGGTATTGCCTATGTTAAGTCAAGCTACCCGTTCTATTACGCCTACAATCTTGCCGAGGCATTATGCACTAGAGCGAAAAAAGATGCAAAGGCAGGAATTGACACCACTAAGGAATTGCCGCAATCTTGCATAATGTTCCACAAAGTGCAAGACAGCTTCGTGGAAAACTATGATGAGATCGTTAAGCGTGAACTCACGCCATGCATGCACAAAACTTTTGCGTTCGGCCCATACTACATCAATTCTAAGGACGGGCGATGGACCATAGAAGTGCTCAATGACAATGTCAATAAACTTAACGGAGAAGAAGGTAATGCCGTTAAGAGCGGGCTACGCAACTGGATGGGTTTGCTTCACGGTGACCAGAATATTGCTGAACAAAAACTCAATCGCTTTAAAAGTTTATACAAGAATGGCTCACCATTAAGATCATTTATTGATGAGGTAACGACTTGGAGCAAACAAGGAGAAGATGAAGTAATACCTGCTTACGACTTGCTGGCGCTTCACACAATAATATACCAAAAAACTAAATAAGAAAAGGAGTGCACAATATGAATATACAATATCAAATTACCTTGCACAGCTACTGGCACTGTGGCAGTGGTCTTGCAGCTGGAGCACAAGCCGACGCCCTGGTGATAAAAGACCTTGACCAACTGCCTTTCATTCCAGGTAAAACCATCAAGGGATTGCTGCGCGATGCCGTCAACGAACTACGCTTTCTACAAGAGAAGCCCGAGTGCGACGAGCTTTATAAAAAAACTTTCGGGTTACAACCAACCGAGAACAACACAAACGGCAATATTGAAGCCAATAAGAGTGAAACTTTCTTTGGTAATGCAACACTAGTCCAAGAAGAAGCTGATGCAATCAAGTCACACAACCTGCAGCAACACCTCTACAAGATGGTTGCCAGCACTGCAATAGGCAGTAATGGCGTCGCACAGGACCATAGCCTGCGCACCATGGAAGTGACAGTGCCTTGCACTCTAGTAGGGGAAATCATTGATGTACCTGAAGGCATGGTTAGCGAACTGGAACAAGCAATGAAATTTATAAAACAACTGGGTAGCGGACGCACCCGCGGACTGGGTCGCTGCACCATTAGCACCAAGAAAGGAGGTGACAAATGAAAACGCTGCAATTTAAAGCAAAACTACTCTCCGACGTGATACTTAACCAAAAGTCGGCTTCGGAAGGCAATAACAATACCCTTGACTTCATCCCCGGCAGCTGCTTCCTGGGCATTGCAGCAAGCAAACTCTATAACGAACTTAATGCTGAGGAAACCCACACTTTGTTTCACTCGGGCAAAGTGCGATGGGGCGACGCCCATCTAGCGCACAATAACAACCGTACATGTAAGGTGCCCGCTTCCATGTTCTATCCCAAGCTGAAGAAAGCCACAGAAGCACTGTATATCCATCACCTCATCAGCAATGATAACCTCAAGTCCTACAAGCCATTGCAGCTCAAGCAATGCCGTGCAGGCTATCTCGACTTCTGCATTGAGAATCCTGTTCAAGTAAAGGCTGACACCATTTTTGCAATCAAGAGCGCTCGCGACCACGAGAAACGCATGTCGCAGGACGCACAGATGTTTGGCTATGAATCACTGTGCAAGGGTGCCGAAATGTATTTTGAGGTAGAGATTGAAGACGATAGTCTAGAAACTATTATCATCAACACCCTTGAAGGTAAAAAGCGCGTTGGACGCTCACGCACTGCGCAGTATGGTCTCATAGAGATTAAACATCTTGAATTCAAACAAATTGCGTCAAACTCTGGCTCCGGTACAGTAACCGTTTATGCCGACTCAAGGCTGGTGTTCTTTGACGAATACGGCATGCCCACATTCCGTCCCTCGCCTGAACAGCTTGGGGTGACTGGCGGAACAATCAACTGGGAAAAGTCACAGGTGCGCACTTTTCAATACGCTCCATGGAACTTCAAGCGCCAGTGCTTTGATACTGACCGCTGCTGCATCGAGAAAGGTAGCGTGTTCGTAATTGATGAAGCAAATACTTGCCCCAACACAACAAAATATGTGGGTTGCTACAACAATGAGGGACTTGGCCGGGTTATCTACAATCCATGTTTCTTGAACGGAGAAGCTGAAACTGGAGCAACGGTACCATTTGCCGAGGATACCATCACAAAGAAGATTCCCAGGACTTCGCTCTCCACACCATTATTGAATTACTTAACCAAGCAAAAAGAAATCAACGAGCGTGACAGCAAGATCTATGTTGAAGTCCAAAGTTTTGACAAGAGCATCTATGGCAACATCACACCATCTCAATGGGGTGAGATCAGGAAACTAGCTTCAAACCATAGGAACGGTAACATCTCTGATGTGCTTTTCAAGGAAAGTACAGGTTATCTCAAGCATGGAGTGGCAAAAGAAAAATGGAACAAACGTGGACGAATCAGGCAACTAGAATCCTTCGTCAACATTTTTTCTGACGAACCGACAAAACGCCTGGCATTAATCAATCTAGCTGCCGAAATGGCAAAATGGACACAAAACAAGTAATGGTTATGGAAAAATACAATTCTAAATATACCCACCGCACCCTCATGAGGGTCGTTATTGAAGCCGAAGGGCCATTAGCGCTGGGGACAGGCGCTAAAGACATCGTAACAGACTCGCTCGTAGCCCTCGACGTAAACGGTTTTCCATACATTCCAGGCACCAGCATCGCCGGTGTGCTGCGTCATGCTATGGTCGCACAAAACGAGAATAGCGACCTATGGGGCTATCAGGGCAAAAAAAACAATGGCCATGGCTCTGAAATCATTTTCAGCGAGGCAAAAGTTCTCAACTCTGATAGCGACGTGATGGACGGACTGCTGACTGTTGAATACGACGACGAAGTACTCAAAGCCTATGAGAATCTTCCCGTCAGGCAACACGTGAAAATGGGCCATCGGGGCGTGGCTGAAAAACGTGCAAAATTTGACAACCAAATAGTGCCCGCAGGAAGCCGTTTCTGTTTCGAAGTGGAAGTAATGCATGACGGTAAAAACAACACTGCAGAACAAATCCTTGGATTCATGACTTCTGGTGGATTACGTTTGGGAGGTGGTACTCGCAACGGATATGGAAAAATGAATGTTGTCGATGTTCGCATTGCTACTCTTTGTCTGGGTGATACTAACCAACTGGCTAAATACTTAGAGAAAACATCATGCCTGAGCAACAAAGCATGGTGGGAGGACTTTTCTCCAATTGGCCCTAAAACTGAGGCTAAGAAAAATGACATATATGAACTCCACCTTACCCCCCGCGATTTCTTCCTCTTCGGATCAGGGCTTAGCGACCTTGAGCAGGATGCCGACATGGCACCAGTCATGGCCAGCGAAATCAAATGGAAAGATGGCAAAGGACATGTTTCAGGAGAGTATCACCTCATCCCTGCGACATCGGTCAAGGGAGCTATACGTCACCGTGTAGCATATCACTACAACAAGAATAAAGGATTCTTTGCCGACAAGATAGAAGGCAGTATAGACAAGTATAAGCCGAGCGATAACAAGGCAGTAAGAGAATTGTTCGGACACGAAGGTGAAGCCGATGTCAACTCAAGAGGAAGACTCTTGTTCTCAGACGTGGTGCTCACCAAAGAGTTTACCGACAAACTCATAAACCACGTGAGCATTGACCGCTTTACCGGCGGCGCTATCGACGGTGCGTTGTTCTCAGAGCTGGCAACCTATGGCAATAACACTCCGCTTGTAATGAAAATTGAACTCGAAGGTGAAGCGAGTGACGACGCTAGAGATGCTCTTGAAAATGCCTTGCACGATGTGTGCAACAGCATGCTGCCGCTGGGCGGTGGCGTGAACCGAGGTAACGGCATGTTTACAGGAAAATTAACCCTTAATGGAAAGGAGATTCAATGATGAAAGCTGAAAAAGTAACAACAATAGAATAAAGAATCCCGTATTTTGTCCCCTATACAAATAGGCATAATTGCTAGTGTTTTACATCCAAACGTGCCAAATCAGCCGATTCTATCCGCTAATCAGTTGCAAAATTAAAAGCAAACGAATAAAAACACTCATAA
>NZ_JAZLLZ010000160.1:0-41147 GCF_045598405.1 Sodaliphilus sp. | reverse complement strand
CAATGATCTCTCATTTTGCGCCTCCGCGCATGTTTCAGCGCGAAAACGATGCAAAATTACAACAATTTTCCGAACCGGCAAAATTTTCAGCGGTTTTTTTTCGGAAAAATGCGCTTTTTTCCGGATTTGCCCGGATTTGCCGGGGTTTCCGGCCGGATTCCGGCCGGATCCCGGCGTTCCGACGGCCTGCGGCCATCGGTTACGATGCAATGTGACGACTCCGTCGTCATGAGATTCTCCCGACGGGGAGGTATCGACGGCTTTTACCGGCTGGTGACTCTTGTGGTTTTTCCGCCGCGGAGGCGGGATGCGGAGGGCTTGGACGCCACGGTTGCTGTTTCCGACGGCCTGCGGCCATCGGTTACGATGCAATGTGACGACTCCGTCGTCATGGAATTCTACTGCCGGGGAGGTATCGACGGCTTTTACCGGCTGGTGCACGACCGTGGATTGCGGCTATATTATATATATGTGCTATTGCATGATGCGGAACACTCGCAGACCTATGTTGTTCTTGCTGTGCAGGAGCATGTCGTACATGTTTTCTTTCTCAATCTGAACTTTGCCTCCCGTCATAGATGCATCTAGCAGGTAAACCTCTCCCCTCTCGTCCTTGTAAACGATTCCCAGATGCGAGATATCAAGGCCGTCGATCTTTGTCACCAGCCCCACGAAATCGCCTGTCTTGAGCGCAGCTTTCACGTCTTTGCGTGCCAGCCATTGTTTCTTGATATAAGGCATGCGATGGTTTCGATAACCCATTTCGCACTTGCGTATCTTCTCGACCATGGTTTCGTCGTCCTTGAGCGAGACGTAACTGTCCTTGTGACGCGACATGAAGTCGATGTTTTTTACCAGGTAAGCACAAGTGGGCACATCGGGAGTCACTTCTATGAGGTTGCCACGGCTGCGGTTATTCACAATCCACTCGCTGATGTAGTGCAGACGGGTGGAGTAATCGCCCATCTGGCCGTTGCGATAGCGCAGGTCCTCAAGGGCCGATGCATAGTCGCGCCAAGATGTGCGTCCGTTGAGCGTGGCGCGGGTGAGTGCATAGAGAGTCTCGACAAACGTTGTGCAGTCGAGTTGGTCGATATTGATTGTCAGCAATTCGGTTTCACCCTCAAGCGTGTGGGCCACGTAGGGGCGGTCGAGCAGTTCTTGCGCGTAGAATGCTACAAGCTGGTTGGGGGTTTTGAGCGAGGCGTTTTGCCCTTTCTCGAGCAAGAGGTTTATTTCAGCCGTGTCCTTGTCGCAATGAAATCGCATCTGCTGCAACGACACTGCCTGTGCACACAGCACACAAGCGAATGCTATTATCAATGATAATGTTTTCTTCATAATTATCTTATTTTTCCCAACAAAGTTAATAAAAAAACGTTGACTACACAAATATTATCGCTGGGCGGCTCCCTCTGCCTGATAGAACGACAACGGAAAAGTGAGCGATGCTGTGCCGTCCATTGTGGGTTCGTTGGTGCTGTAGTCGTGTGTCACATCGTGATAAACGACGTCGCCAGGCTGAAACTGCTCGTAGGCATTTGAAACCACGTGCGGCATATCGTCGGTGAGGTTTACGCCCTTGAGACTACTGAAGATGGTCTCATAAACGGGACCATCAACGAGTCCGCCCGTGGGGATTCCCACGTTTTCAAACACCCAGTTGCTGTGAGGCGCATGCGGGTAAACGCCCGAGGCAGGCAGTTCTACCACCATGCTTGTGCCCCACGGATTGCACCCAAACAGCCAGTCGCGCAACGAGCCTTCCATCTCCTCGTAGGTGCGATCGCCAGTGAGCGTGCGATAGAGTATGCACTGGGTGAGCATGGCAGTGGTGAGGTTATTGCTGCACCATATTCCGGGTATTCCCCACATGAAGGGATTTGAGTTGGCCTTGGCACGGTCGTGGACACGCTGTATGCCGGTGCGCAGGTTGGAGATGAACTCATTGGCAAGACGGTTGTTGCCTACTTCTCGGCCCATCTTGGCAAGCTGGTAATGTCCCATGTTGAGGAAAGGATACCACTGATAGTGGCGAGCGCTGTCGGCGCCCATCCAGGGAGTGATGGGCTCGCGGCGACCATATTCCATTGCCTGGTCAATGTACTTCTTGTCGCGTGTCATCCAATAGAGTTCGGCTGCACCCAGTTCCATGTCATCGACCCAGTTGTCTTCTTCATATATATAAGGAGAAACCACCGACACCGTCTGGGCATTGCCAGGCATGTCGATCCCCACCTGGTAGGCATCAACAGCTTTTGCACCAATTTTAGAGGCAAAATCGGGGTAAAACGGACGAAGAATGCTGGATCCCATAGCGAAGTCGCTGGCAAACTTGCCCGCTGTGCTGGCTCCGCCCATAGTGGCATTCATGAATTTGCCTCGTTGCTGGGGCTTTCCGTTAACGTAATACACAGGACGACCATTATTGGGTCCCCAGCCATAGTCGGCGGGGTCGTCCTTTGGCATCTTGGTGCCTATATGGTCGCGGTCGTCGGCTATCTGGTTATATAGTTCGCCTTTCTCGGGATTCATGCGGTCGAGCCAATCGAGCCCCCAGTAGATTTCGTCGATGATGTCGGGAATGCCATTGGCACCCTCATGGCCGTTGGCCATGTACTTGTCGGTGAACACCGAGGGATTTTGCTGATAGGCAAACATCATCTGGTAAATAGCGTTGGCCGAAGTTGTGGTGTACTGCAACAAATCGGCGGCATCATGCCATCCGCCACGCACGTCGATGCGCTGGCCCTCCTTGGTGGGGTGATACTTTATATACCCGTCCTTCTGATGGCAGCTGTCGCGCTGATATGGATTGTACCCGCATCGCTGCTGACGCATATAGTTGAGCACGAAGTCGGCAGTACCGTCATACACGCTGCCATCGATAACAAACGACGGCGAGTGGGCAATGCCCTTGACCTCGATGTGATATTTTCCAGGCTTCACGAAGTCACTGAAATTCAATCTGTAAGTCACCGCCATGTGCTGCAATGGGCCAGTAGGCTGCGCCATCGCTGACTTATAAACGACCTCGCCGGTGGCGTCGTCAACTAGCTGGAACTCGGTCACATTGACTTGCTGCTCACTCATGAGCACAGCCACTTTCGTTGCTCGGGGCAAGTATCCAAGTTGATTGATACGCACCCAGGCTTCAGCTTTTGCCACCACGCAGCAGAAAGCCAAAACAAGTGAAAATATAAATACACGTTTCATAACAATATATTATTCATAAACTTTTGTCACAGCCTGCCAGCATGCAGTAGCCAGCGTGTAGTCGATGTCGTCGGCGCCAGCATCCCAGTACATCAGCCCGCGGGCTCGATTAGTGCCAATATAGCGCTCGCCCTTGGCAGCGATGCTCACGACGTTGTCATAAGAGCCCCAGAACTCACCATTGTAAGTGACATAGGGGCACATAGCATTTTCGTCCCAATTATTGAAATTATATCCCACCGACTGGGGATAGAGGTAGAAATCCTTATAATCTATCACCGAGGGTGACGTCTCAAAACTGTGACGAACATAAAACGGTATGCCAAGCACCACTTGCGAGGCATCATACCCGGCATTTTCATACTCGGCCAAGGTGCGCTCCATGTCCCAATAAGAACTTGAACTCTGCACCGCCGAGTTGAACCCCCGGTGTCCGCCGCTGGCGTCGTCAAGGTCATAGGTCATGACATTGACCCAATCCACATAAGGTTTTATCGCTTTAAGGTCGAAGTACTTCCAACCAGCGCCAGAGCTCTGCCTGCGTTTGTCCATCACATAACCAGCAATAGTGAGCAGATAGTCGCTGCCGAAAACTGAACGCATGTCCTTAACCAGCATAGTGAAATTGTCAGTATCATTGAGCGGATCGCAAGCAGCACCGCTCCACGACAGACCAGGCATCTCCCAGTCTAGATCGATGCCGTCGATTTGCCATTTTTTCATGAATGCAACGCAATCAGCAGCAAACTGCTGCCGGTTTGCACTACTTGCAGCTATAGCGCTGAATCCACCATCTTGGCGGTTATCGCTGTTAACCACGGTGTGGGTAAACGATAATAATATTTTTATATCAGGGTTAATATTTTTCAGTTCAAGCACTTTCTTGAAAGCAGTGAGGTTGTTGTCACCCTGTAACTTGAAACCCATGTACACATTGTTTCTCACATAAACCTCTGCAGCAGAGAAACAAATGTGAGTGACCAGATCCGGACGAGGCAACCTTGCCCTGTAATAGGGTGCATAAGCAAGGCAGATGCGACCATTGACGTCGGTAGGGTTAAGTATCTCGTTAATAACTAGATTTAAGTCAGCGATGTCGGTCATTCCATCACTGTTCACATCGCTACGGCCATTATAGACAAGCGCATCAGTTTTGCCTGCAATAACATTAATGACAGCATTAACGTCCATCACATCAACAGCACCATTTAAGTCAACATCGCAATGCGAAGCCATTGCCAATCCACAAGAAAGGACAGCAATCACACATGAGAAAATCAGTCTGGGTAAAAGTTTCATCAAAGGAGATTCAAACTAATGGATACGAAAAAAGGTTATTTTAAAAGCAGAATCACCCCCGAGAGTATCCCAGAGGTGATTCATATAATGTGTTTACCAGATTCTCTCTGATATCGCGACTTAATGGAAAACTTTACTCAGCAGCGGTTTCCTTTACCTCCTCAACGGGAGCTTCGGCCTTCTTTGTAGAACGGCGGCTGCGGCGAGTAGTCTTCTTCTTAGCGTTATTCTCTTCAGCCTTAGCTGCGAGCATAGCCTCATTGTAGTCAACGAGCTCAATGAAGCAAGTCTTAGCGTTGTCACCGAGACGGTTGCCAAGCTTCAAGATACGAGTGTAACCACCGGGGCGGTCAGCAATCTTTGCAGCTATGTTTGTGAACAACTCAGTAACAGCCTCTTTGCTCTGGAGATAGCTGAAAACAACACGGCGAGAAGCAGTAGTGTTGTCCTTTGCGCGGTTGATAATGGGCTCAGCGTAAACGCGGAGAGCCTTAGCCTTAGCAAGAGTAGTGAAAATTCTCTTGTGGAGAATCAGCGAAGTTGTCATGTTTGACAACATGGCGTCGCGGTGAGCTTTCTTGCGGCTTAAGTGATTGAATTTCTTATTATGTCTCATCGTTAATTACTCTTTATCTAATTTATACTTTGAAATATCCATGCCGAATGAGAGACCCAGAGTTGCGAGTAACTCTTCCAGCTCTGAAAGCGACTTCTTACCAAAGTTGCGGAACTTGAGCAAGTCGTTCTTGTTGAAGACAACAAGTTCACCGAGGGTTTCAACCTCTGCTGACTTCAAGCAATTGAGAGCGCGAACCGAGAGGTCCATCTCAACGAGCTTGGTCTTGAGGAGTTGACGCATGTGCAGTACTTCCTCGTCAAATTCCTCTACGCCACTACCCTGTTCAACATCGATGGCAATCTTCTCGTCACTGAAAAGCATGAAGTGCTGGATAAGAATCTTTGCAGCTTCCTTCAATGCATCTTTGGGATGAATAGAACCGTCGCTTGTAATTTCAAGTATAAGTTTCTCGTAGTCGGTCTTCTGTTCCACACGGTAGTTTTCTACCGATGTCTTTACATTAATAATGGGAGTGTATATTGAGTCGATTGCAATCACATCAATAGGATTGTTGGGATTAGCGTTCTCCTCAGCAGGGACGTAACCTCTACCCTTATTAATAGACAGTTCAATCTGGAAACCAGTTGAAGGATCAATGTGGCAAATCTCAAGTTCAGGATTAAGAACTTCAAATCCGCTAAGAACCTTACCTATGTCACCAGCTTTAAACACATCCTGGCCTGAAACCTTGACAGTTGCCTTCTCTGAGTCAGTGTCTTCAACAATTCGTTTCAAACGAACTTTCTTGAGATTCAGGATAACGTTAGTAACGTCTTCCTTTACACCGGGGATAGTTGCAAACTCATGCAGAACACCCTCAATGCGGATGTCGCAAATAGCATAGCCCTCGAGACCAGAGAGGAGAATGCGGCGTAAAGCGTTACCAATGGTAACACCATAACCGGGCTCCAAAGGACGGAACTCGAACTTGCCAAAGGTGCTGTCGGCTTCGAGCATGAGCACCTTGTCGGGTTTCTGAAATGCTAAAATAGCCATGGACTGTAGAAATTTTACTGTTTAGAATACAACTCGACGATCAACTGCTCCTTGATATTTTCAGGAATGTCTTCACGCTGGGGCAGGTGTAACAACTTACCACCCTTTACGCTCTCGTCCCATTCGATCCAGGGATACTTGCTGTGGTTGAAACCAGCAAGTGCATCTTGAATTACCTCAAGAGACTTTGATTTCTCACGTACAGCTACTACCTGACCGGGAGCGACACTATAAGAAGCGATGTTAACGATGCCACCATCTACGGTGATGTGGCGGTGAAGCACGAGCTGACGTGCAGCAGCGCGGCTGGGAGCAATACCCAAGCGATAAACCACATTGTCGAGACGTTGTTCAAGAAGTTGCAACAGGTTCTCACCAGTTACACCCTTAGCAGCCGATGCCTTCTTGAAAAGGTTGCGGAACTGACGCTCGAGCACACCATAAGTGTATTTAGCCTTTTGTTTTTCGCGAAGCTGTGTACCGTACTCAGAGAGTTTTCTTCTCTTGTTGGCGCCATGCTGACCAGGAGCATAAGGTCTTTTAGCGTAAGCCTTATCTTCACCAAAGATGGGTTCACCAAGCTTGCGAGCGATTTTAGATTTTGGACCGGTATATCTAGCCATTTTGTTTTCTAAATAATTAAAGTTGTGTAGTGTGAATCACCACAGTGCAGCCGCGATTGCAGAGAGGTTGTTGTAGATTGCAATCCAATCACTGTAAGGAGATTCGCGAAAAATAAAAATGTAATTAATTCAAGAGATTTACAAATCTAATACAGCCAAAAATATTAAACTCTTCTTCTCTTGGGAGGACGACATCCATTGTGAGGAAGCGGAGTAACGTCGATGATCTCTGTTACTGCGATACCTGCACCGTGGATGGTGCGAATTGCTGACTCACGGCCATTGCCGGGGCCCTTAACATACGCCTTGACCTTGCGCAGGCCCAGGTCGTAAGCAACCTTTGCACAATCTTGAGCGGCCATCTGAGCTGCATAAGGTGTGTTCTTTTTAGAACCACGGAAGCCCATCTTACCGGCTGAAGACCATGAAATAACTTGTCCCTCACCATTAGCGAGGCACACAATGATGTTGTTGAAAGAAGAATGCACGTGAAGTTGACCTACGCCGTCAACCTTAACAACTCTCTTCTTTGCTGCGACTGTCTTTTTTGCCATACTTAATTATTATTTAGTAGCTTTCTTCTTGTTTGCAACTGTTTTCTTGCGACCCTTACGTGTGCGAGCGTTGTTCTTTGTACTCTGACCACGAACGGGAAGACCGTTACGATGACGGACACCACGATAGCAACCGATGTCCATAAGTCGCTTGATATTCATCTGAATCTCTGTACGAAGGTCACCTTCAACCTTGTACTCGTTACCGATTACCTCGCGCACCTTAGCTGCCTCGGCATCGGTCCAATCCTTAACCTTAGTGTCTTCGCTTACACCAGCCTTCAACAGGATTGTAGCAGCGCTGCTACGACCAATACCGTAAATGTAGGTCAATGCAACAACACCGCGCTTGTTTTGGGGTAAATCTACTCCGACAATACGTACTGCCATATTATTTTTTTAAATTTTTGTGCAAAATTAATCAAATTAATTGAATTTTAAGTAAGGTTGCAGCAAAAAAATGCTTCTCAACCTATAGCAATCCTGAAAATTGCGACTTTTTAGCCCTGACGTACCTTGAACTTAGGGTTCTTTTTGTTGATTACGTACAAACGACCTTTGCGACGTACGATCTTGCAATCAGGAGTGCGCTTCTTGATAGAGGCTCTTACTTTCATAATTCTATGTGATTTTTTATTTATATCTAAATGAAATTCTACCTTTGGTCAAATCATAGGGACTCATCTCCACACGAACCTTATCTCCAGGAAGTATCTTGATGTAATGCATGCGCATCTTTCCTGAGATATGAGCAATGATCTGATGACCATTCTCCAGCTCAACGCGGAACATTGCGTTAGACAATGACTCTACGATTGTACCGTCTAATTCTATTGCGGTCTGTTTTGCCATACTTGCTTAATATTAATAATGTTTTACCTGTTGTCAAATGAAGCGATCACCTAATACTTCTTTTATATAATCAAACGAAGAAAGGATGTCAGGCTTACCATGATGAACTGCTATGCTATGCTCGAAGTGAGCACTGGGCTTGCGGTCACGTGTGCGGGTTGTCCAGCCATCGCTTTCAGTAACGATGTTCTTGCTTCCCATGTTGATCATAGGCTCGATTGCAATGCACATGCCGTTTTTAATCAAGGCACCAGTTCCGCGGCGTCCGTAGTTAGGGACTTCAGGATCTTCATGAAGTTTCTTCCCCACACCATGTCCACACATCTCGCGAACCACGCTATAACCACGTTTCTCGCAATATTGCTGGATTGCGTTACCGATATCACCGATTCTGTTCCCAGGAACGGCTTTCTCGATTCCCACATAGAGCGATTCCTTTGTAGTGCGCAGCAAGGCCTCCACCTCTTCGCTTACCTCACCCACACAGAACGTGTAGGTAGAATCGCCATTGAAACCAGCTTTTGTAACAGCTCCGCAGTCACACGAAACAATGTCACCCTCGCGCAGTGCATAATTTGAGGGGAAACCGTGCACAACGACCTCGTTAACCGAGATGCACAATGTTGCCGGAAAACCATACAGACCCTTGAATCCTGGCACGCACTCTTGCGAGCGAATGTAGTCTTCAGCTATCTGGTCAAGCTTGCGAGTAGTAACCCCAGGGGCCACCCACTTGGCGACTTCGCCAAGTGTGCGGGCCACTACTAGGTTAGCTTCACGCAGAAGCTCTATTTCTTCATCTGTCTTTAGGTAAATCATTCTTAAATCTTACAAATTGTCAAGTAAGAATTAATTGGTACGACCCTTGATTTTACCAGACTTCATGAGACCATCATAATGATGCATCATGAGGTGAGTCTCTATCTGTTGCAGGGTGTCGAGAACAACACCTACAAGGATGAGCAATGATGTGCCACCAAAGAACTGCGCGAATGACTGGTTGACGCCGAAGTAGCGTGCAAACGCAGGCATAATAGCCACGATGCCGAGGAACAATGATCCGGGCAAAGTGATGCGCGACATGATTGAATCGAGATATTCAGCAGTCTTCTTGCCAGGCTTAACACCAGGGATGAAACCACTGTTCTTCTTCAGATTCTCTGCAATGTCATTGGGGCGAACTGTGATAGCAGTGTAGAAATAAGTGAACAATACGATCATCACAAAGTAAACTACATTGTACCACACACCATTCATGTCACCAAATACACGAGAGATAGTGCCGAGGATGCCGTCAGCATTGCTATGAGCACCGAATCCCGCAAGTGTGATGGGGATGAACATAAGTGCCTGGGCAAAGATGATGGGCATCACGTTAGCTGCATTCACCTTCAAGGGAATGTACTGGCGTGCACCACCGTATTGTCTGTTACCGATGATACGCTTAGCATACTGCACGGGCACTTTGCGTGTACCCTGAACCAGCATGATACCGCCTGCGATAACAGCAAACAGAATGATAATCTCTACAAGGAACATCACGAGACCACCTTGTGCCGTGTTCAAACGACCGGTGAACTCCTGGAAAATAGCACCAAGGAAACGAGCGATGATACCCACAAGGATAATCATTGAGATACCATTGCCCACACCCTTATCAGTGATCTTCTCACCAAGCCACATGATGAACATAGAGCCGGCAGTCAGAACTACTGACAAATAAATCATCACCCACATGCTGAGCTGTGCATGACCACCAGCTGCAGTCACCTGATACTGGAGGTTCACCAGATAAGCAGGAGCCTGAACGAAGAGGATAGCCACAGTGAGATAGCGAGTGTACTGATTGAGTTTCATGCGACCACTCTCACCCTCGCGCTGCATCTTCTGGAAAGAAGGAAGCACCATACCAGCAAGCTGGATAACGATAGATGCAGTGATATAGGGCATGATACCCAGTGCAAAAATTGAAGCCTGAGAGAACGCACCGCCCGAGAACATGTCAAGAAGCTGCATGAGTCCTTTATCAGTAAAATTACGCATTGCCTCGAGGTCAGCAGGACTGATGCCGGGGAGCACGATGTGACAACCTAAACGGTAAACAAGCACCAGAAGGAATGTCACACCGAGACGGTTGCGCAAATCTTCAATTTTAAAGATGTTCAGTATTGTTTGAATAAACTTCATCAGAATTAAACTTTAGCAATTGAACCACCAGCCGCAGTGATAGTAGCCTCGGCTGTCTTCGAGAATGCGTTAGCCTCTACTTCAAGCTTATGAGAGAGAGAACCCACGCCAAGGATCTTAACGAGTTGACCCTTACGAACGAGACCAGCCTGCATGAGGTCAGCAACAGTGATCTTCTCAAGGTTGTTCTGACTTGCAAGTGCCTCAAGAACATTTACATTGATAGCCTTGTACTCAACACGGTTGATATTCTTGAAACCTGTCTTGGGCAGACGACGCTGCAAAGGCATCTGACCACCTTCGAAACCAACCTTGTTCTTGTAGCCTGAGCGTGACTTAGCACCCTTGTGACCACGAGTTGAAGTACCACCCTTGCCTGAGCCAGGACCACGACCAATGCGACGTTTCTTCTTGTTAGAACCAACAGCGGGTTGTAAATTATGTAATTCCATATCTTCTATTAAAATTTAATTATTCACCTACCTTAGTTACTACAACCAGGTGACGAACAGCGTTAACCATACCGAGAATTTCGGGAGTGTCGTCATGCTCAACCACTTGATTCATTTTGTGCAGTCCGAGAGCATCGAGAGTTCTCTTCTGACGCTCGGGACGATTGATGCGACTCTTAACTTGCTTGATTTGTATCTTAGCCATAATAATAATCTATTAACCGTTAAACACCTTATCAAGAGTTACACCGCGATAGTGAGCAACCTCGAGGGGACTTCTCATCTCCTGCAAGCCAGCGATAGTGGCTTTTACAAGGTTGTGGGGGTTAGATGAACCCTTAGACTTACAGATCACGTCGGTAACACCAATGCTCTCAAATACGGCACGCATCGCACCACCGGCCTTAACACCGGTACCAGGGGTTGCGGGCATCATGATGACGCGAGAACCACCGAACTTAGCGATTTGCTCGTGAGGAATTGTACCATTGTGTACGGGAACCTTAACGAGGTTCTTCTTTGCGTTCTCAACACCTTTTGAGATAGCGGTAGTAACCTCATTAGCCTTACCCAGACCGTAACCAATAACACCATTGCCATCACCTACAACGACGATAGCAGCAAAGGTGAATGTGCGACCACCCTTGGTAACCTTAGTAGTGCGGTTGATAGCAACGAGGCGTTCCTTCAACTCAATGTCGCTTGATATTTTAACTCTATTATTTTTCTTAACCATGATTTATTAAAATTTAAGTCCGCCTTTGCGAGCGCCGTCAGCCAATGATTTAATTCTACCATGGAACAAGAAACCGTTGCGGTCAAACACTACAGTGCTGATGCCAGCCTCAATCGCCTTTTTAGCGATGAGTTCACCAACCTTAGCAGCGATTTCACTCTTAGTTCCCTCGTCGATGCCCTTTGAAGAGGCTGATACGAGTGTGTTGCCGGCGAGGTCATCAATGACCTGGGCATAAATTTGCTTATTGCTTCTAAAGACACACAAGCGGGGACGCTCGGGAGTACCGCTGATGCGACCGCGAATGCGTGCTTTGATTTTATTACGTCTTTCTAATTTAGATATCATGATGTTCTACTTATTATTTGGCAGCAGCCGTTTTACCAGACTTACGACGAATAACTTCGCCAACGAACTTAACACCCTTGCCCTTGTAAGGTTCAGGCTTGCGGAATGAACGAATCTTAGCGCAAATCTGACCCAGGAGCTGCTTGTCGCAAGACTCCAGAGTGATGAGCGGGTTCTTGTTACGTTCAGTCTTAGCATCAACCTTAACCTCAGCAGGCATCTTCAAGTAGATAGCGTGTGAGAAACCGAGGGCAAGCTCAAGCACCTGACCGTTGCTAGTGGCACGATAACCGACACCAACGATCTCGAGGTCTTTCTTGAAACCCTGGCTAACGCCTACAACCATGTTGTTGATAAGGGCACGATACAGGCCGTGCTGTGCACGAGACTCACGCTCGTCGTTGGGACGAGACACCTTGATCTCGTTACCCTCAACCTCAACAGTGATGTTGGGGTTGATAGACTGCTTGAGTTCACCCTTGGGACCCTTAACAGTAATCACATTGTCTTTCTGTTCAATTGTTACGCCAGCGGGTAACACGATGGGCAATTTACCAATTCTTGACATATCTTGTTCCCTCCTTTATTAATAAACGTAACACAAAACTTCACCACCAATCTTCTGTGCCTTAGCTTCCTTGTTGGTCATAACACCCTTAGAAGTAGAGATGATGGCAATACCTAAACCGTTGAGCACGCGGGGCATCTCCTTGTAACCAGTGTACTGGCGCAAACCGGGACGAGACACACGTGTGAGGCACTTAATAGCATTTACCTTGTCAACTGCGTCATACTTCAACGCAATCTTGATGGTACCTGCGGGAGTTTCATCTTCAACGAACTTATAGTTCAAGATGTAACCTTGGTCAAAGAGAATCTTAGTGATCTCTTTCTTCAATTTCGAAGAAGGGATTTCAACGACACGATGCTGTGCCTTGATCGCATTCCTCAATCTTGTCAAATAATCTGCAATAGGATCAGTCATTATTTTTAATTGTTTTAAATTGATTCGGAACTCTGGACACTAATCGGAGCAGAGTCCGAACAATATTTAATACTAGAAAAAAATTATTTCTCTTTAATGTAAAGCAGCCAGATTACCAGCTAGCCTTTTTAACGCCAGGGATGAGACCGGCTGAAGCCATCTCACGGAAATCGATACGAGAAATACCGAACTGACGCATGTAACCCTTGGGGCGGCCTGAGAGCTTGCAACGGTTGTGCAGACGCACGGGAGAAGCGTTCTTGGGCAGAGCCTGAAGCTTGCAAGCTGCTTCAAAAGCCTGTTCGGGATCGTCAGAAGTGTTGACAATCTTCTTGAGAGCCGCACGCTTTTCAGCAAAACGAGCAACAAGCTTAGCGCGCTTAACCTCACGGGCCTTCATTGATTCTTTTGCCATAAACTAACTATTTTTATTTGTTATTAAACGGAAGTCCGAACGCCTTGAGCAGTGCATAACCCTCCTCATCGGTCTTGGCAGTAGTAACGAAGGTGATGTTCATACCAGTCATCTTGTTAACGCTGTCAATGTTGATTTCGGGGAAGATGATTTGCTCAGTCACACCCACTGTGTAGTTACCACGACCATCGAGCTTGCCAGGAATACCCTTGAAGTCACGAATACGGGGAAGAGCGATGCGGATGAAACGCTCCATGAACTCATACATGCGATCACGACGCAATGTCACGCGAGCACCGATAGGCATTTTCTTACGCACCTTGAAGTTAGAGATATCCTTCTTCGAAAGTGTCATCACAGCCTTCTGGCCAGTGATAGTTGTAAGCTCGTTGATTGCAGTGTCGATAATCTTCTTGTCCTGTGTTGCGTCACCAAGACCTTCATTGAGGACGATCTTAGTGAGACGGGGAATCTGCATTGACGAACTGTAGTTGAATTGCTTCATCAAAGCGGGAGCAATTACCTCGTCATATTGTTTTTTCAGCGTTGTACTCATTACTTGATCTCCTCTCCTGATTTTTTAGAATAACGGATTTTTTCGCCCTTCTCGTTAAATTTGAAGCCTACGCGGGTAGCTTTCTTGGTCTTGGGGTCAACCACGTTGAGGTTACTCATGTGGATGGGAGCCTCCATCTTCACGATGCCGCCCTGAGGATTCTTAGCATTAGGCTTGGTACTCTTTGATACCATGTTGATACCTTCAACGATTGCACGGTTCTTCTTTGCATCGATGCTAAGAACGCGACCGGTCTTACCCTTGTCTTCACCCGCCAATACAAAAACGGTATCGTCTTTCTTAATATGTAACTTTGCCATTACTTAATTAATTGCTTTAAAAGTGTGATTAAAGAACTTCGGGAGCGAGTGAAACAATCTTCATGTTGGTGGCACGGAGTTCACGAGCCACGGGGCCAAAGATACGAGTTCCACGCAACTCGCCAGCGTTAGTCAACAACACGCAAGCATTGTCATCAAAACGGATGTAAGAACCGTCGGCACGACGAATCTCCTTCTTAGTGCGTACTACGACTGCGCGTGATACGGTACCCTTCTTAACGTCGCTTGCAGGGATTGCGTTCTTAACGGTAACAACAATGATGTCGCCTACCGAAGCATAACGGCGTCCGGTGCCACCAAGGACACGGATGCACAACACCTCGCGTGCGCCACTGTTGTCAGCTACTGTCAGTCTACTTTCAGTCTGTATCATAATTTAAATTACTTCGCTTTTTCGATTATTTCAACTAATCTCCATCTCTTGGTTTTGCTCAAGGGACGAGTCTCCATCAGGCGAACGGTATCGCCCACGTTGCACTCGTTTTTCTCATCATGAGCATGGTACTTCTTTGTCTTGTTGACAAACTTACCATAGATTGGGTGTTTCTCTTTCCACTTGATGGTTACAGTGATTGTCTTGTCACCCTTGTTGCTAGAAACAACCCCAATTCTTTCTTTTCTTAAATTTCTACTTTCCATTTTACTTGGGATTATTTAATGTTGAGTTGACGAGCACGCACCTCGGTCTTGAGGCGTGCAATCATTTTGCGGTCAAGTGTAATCTTTGCGGGATTATCAAGAGGAGTGATTGTGTGCTGGACTTTCTCCTGCATGTACTCCTTTTGAGCCGCGTCGAGGCGGTCGAGCAATTCCTTATCGCTCAGTTCCTTAATGTTTTCTTTCTTCATAGTCTCTTAAATTACACATTTTGTGTCGGATCATAGTCACGACGAACCACAAACTTAGTTATCACGGGAAGCTTTTGAGCAGCGAGGCGCAATGCTTCCTTAGCAGTCTCGAAGCTCACACCGTCGATCTCGATGAGAATGCGACCGGGGTGAACAGGTGCAACATAACCGGCAACATCACCTTTACCTTTACCCATACGCACGTCGGCGGGCTTGCGAGTGTAAGGTTTGTCGGGGAAAATGCGAAGCCAAACTTGACCTTCACGTTGCATGTAACGTGTCACAGCAATACGAGCAGCTTCAATCTGGCGAGCAGTGATCCACTTGCTCTGGAGAGTCTTGATTCCGAAAGAACCAAAAGCGAGCTGGTTGCCACGCTTGCTGTACTGACGAGGATGTCCGTCAGAAGGTCTTCTGTATCTTAATCTTTTAGGTTGTAACATTGTTCTTCAGTTAATAAAAATACTTAACGATTGTTGTTCTTTTGCTTACGGAAGCCACCGCGGCGACGCTCGCCACCAGAACGGCGCTCATTGTTGTTAGCAAAGTTAGGAGCGAGATCACGCTTGCCGTAAACTTCACCACGGCAGATCCAAACCTTGATACCGATGAGACCTACCTTAGTAAGAGCGGGCACGAGTGCGTAGTCGATGTCGGCACGCAGAGTGTGCAGCGGGGTACGTCCTTCCTTAAACATTTCATTGCGAGCCATCTCGGCGCCATTGAGGCGACCGCTCACGAGGACCTTGATGCCCTCAGCACCAGCGCGCATTGTAGAAGCCACAGCCATCTTCACGGCACGGCGGTAAGCGATCTTACCTTCAACCTGGCGAGCGATGTTGCTAGCCACGAGTTCAGCGTCAAGTTCGGGGCGCTTAACCTCGAAGATGTTGAGCTGAACATCCTTGCCTGTGAGGTTCTCGAGTTCCTTCTTCAGCTTGTCAACTTCTTCACCACCCTTACCGATGATAGTGCCGGGGCGAGAAGTGCAGATGGTGATTGTCACCAGCTTGAGAGTGCGCTCGATAACGATGCGTGAAATGCTGGCCTTAGCCAGACGCTCTTTAAGATACTTGCGGATTTTGTTATCCTCGAGCAGAGTATCTCCATAATTACTACCACCGTACCAGTTGGAATCCCAACCGCGGATGATACCTAAACGATTTGCAATTGGATTAACTTTCTGTCCCATATCTTATGCGTCTTTTTCGTTAGAGTTAATAGTATCGACGAACAATGTAACATGGTTCGAACGCTTGCGAATTCTGTAGCCACGTCCTTGAGGAGCCGGACGGAGGCGCTTCAACATAGGTGCACAGTCAACATTGATTGACTTGATGTAGAGTTGGCCGCTTTCGGCCTTAGCACCGTTCTTCTGCTCCCAGTTAGCAATGGCTGATTTCAGAAGTTTCTCTACATTGGCAGCAGCTGCTTTGTTTGAGAAGTGGAGCAAACCGAGAGCTTTGAAAACCTCGACGCCACGTACCATATCAACCACCAGGCGCATCTTGCGGGGTGAGCTGGGGACGTTGCGCAGCTTAGCAAAGGCTTCGTTCTTGCGAGCTTCCTTCTTCAAGTTAGCTGATTCTCTTTTTCTTTTACCCATTGTATTTTTAATTCTTTTTTTTATCTATAAACTTATTGACCCGATGATCACTTCTTGTTATTACCGCTGTGACCACGGAAAGTGCGAGTGGGTGCAAACTCACCCAGCTTGTGGCCTACCATGTTCTCAGTTACGTAAACAGGGATGAACTTGTTTCCGTTGTGAACAGCGAAAGTAAGACCTACGAAATCAGGAGAAATCATAGAAGCACGAGACCAAGTCTTGATCACAGAGCTCTTACCGCTAGCATTCACAGCTTCCACCTTCTTCACGAGCTTAACACTGATAAAGGGGCCTTTTTTTAATGAACGACTCATATTCGGCGTTTAATTAAATCAACAAATTACTTCTTTCTTCTTTCAATGATGTACTTCGAAGACTGCTTCTTCGGTGCGCGGGTCTTCAAGCCCTTTGCGTAAAGACCGTTGCGAGAACGGGGATGTCCACCACTCTGGCGGCCTTCACCACCACCCATGGGGTGATCAACAGGGTTCATAACAACACCACGGTTGTGCGGACGACGTCCGAGCCAGCGAGAGCGACCAGCCTTACCTGACTGCTCAAGAGCGTGATCACTGTTACCAACTACACCGATAGTAGCGCGGCAAGCAGCGAGGACTTTGCGAGTTTCGCCCGAAGGTAATTTGATGATTGCATAGGTGCCTTCACGAGAAGTCAATTGAGCGAAAGTGCCTGCTGAACGAGCCATGCAAGCGCCCTGTCCGGGACGGAGCTCAATGTTGTGAATTAAAGTACCAACAGGAATAGAACTGAGTGGAAGCGCGTTTCCCAATTCAGGGGCTACGTTCTCACCGCTTTCAACTGTAGCGCCAACTTGCAAGCCGTTGGGTGCAATTATATAAGCTTTATAACCATCTGCGTAGTAAAGGAGCGCAATGCGAGCCGAGCGGTTAGGGTCGTACTCGATGCTCTTTACACGAGCTGGCACACCGTCTTTATTTCTCTTGAAGTCGATGAAACGGTAGCGACGCTTGTGGCCACCGCCCAAGTAACGCATAGTAAGGTGGCCTTCATTGTTGCGGCCACCAGTACTACGTTTACCGACTGTAAGAGATTTCTCTGGTGTACTCTTTGTGATTTCATCAAATACACCAATAACTTTGTGTCTTTGCCCCGGTGTTGTGGGCTTAAATTTTCTTACTGCCATTTCTCTTTATTAAATATTGCTATAGAAATCAATAGTTTGACCTTCGGCAACAGTTACAACAGCTTTCTTGAAAGCAGCCACCTTACCACGAAGGATACCGCTCTTAGTGTAACGCTGTTTCTTCTTGCCGTCATAGTTCATTGTGCTCACGCCAACGACCTTCACGTCATACAGTTTTTCAACTGCGTCCTTGATCTGGAACTTGTTAGCGTCGGGAGATACCTTGAATGAATAGCGATTAGTGCTCTCGCTGATAGCGTTAGCCTTCTCCGAAACGATAGGTTGAATCTGAATACTCATTGTTTTTTACCTCCTTTAATTACTTTAAATTGTTAAGCACATCAACACTGCCCTCGCACACAACCATCATCTTATTGTTCAAAATACGATAAGTGTTGATGTCCGAAGCAGTCACGACACTTGCAGTCTGCAAGTTTCGGGTTGACAAATATACGTTTTTATCCTGACCTGGCAAAACGAGAAGGATCTTTTGGCCCTCAATTTTAAGATTTTTAGTAATATTTACGAAATCTTTAGTTTTAGGAGCATCAAAAGTGAAGTTCTCAACTACCATGATCTGATTTTGCTGAGCCTTGAAAGTGAGGGCAGAACGACGAGCGAGAGCCTTCATCTTCTTGTTCAACTTGAAGCTATAGTTACGGGGACGGGGACCGAACACGCGACCACCACCACGCAACAGGGGTGAGTTGATATCACCATGGCGAGCGCCACCGCCGCCCTTCTGGCGACCTAACTTCTTAGTTGAACCAGCAATTTCACTTCTTTCTTTAGATTTGTGGGTGCCCTGGCGCATGTTTGCCAAGTGCTGCTTAACATCGAGATAAACGAGGTGTTCGCTAGGCTCTGCAACAGCAAATACTGCATCGTTGAGAGTTACTTTCTTCCCGGTGTCTTCACCCTTAATGTTATATACTGCGAGTTCCATTATTTCTCAATTAAAACGATTGAACCTTTACTGCCGGGGATTGAACCCTTAACCACGAGAACATTGCTCTCGGGCAGTATTTTAATAACTTGAAGATTTTGAACGGTGCAACGCTTGTTACCCATTTGTCCAGCCATGCGCATTCCTTTGAACACCTTAGCGGGATAAGAGCAGGCACCGATTGAACCGGGTGCACGGAGGCGGTCATCCTGACCGTGGGTTGCTTGACCAACACCACCGAAACCGTGACGTTTAACAACACCCTGGAAACCTTTACCCTTTGAGGTACCAACTACGTCAACAAACTCAACGTCGTTGAACAGCTCTACGGTGAAAGTGTCACCAGCTTTGTGCTCGCCTTCAAATCCTTTGAACTCGGCCAAGTGTCTTTGCGGAGCCACACCGGCTTTCTTGAAGTGACCAGCTTCGGGCTTTGTAGTGTGCTTGTCTTTCTTCTCGACGAAGCCCAACTGCAATGCCTCGTAACCATCGGTCTCAACAGTCTTAACCTGAGTTACCACACAAGGACCAACTTCGATAACAGTGCACGGTACATTCTTACCGTCGGCACTGAAAACGGATGTCATTCCGATTTTCTTTCCTAATAATCCTGGCATTTCTCTGAAATTTTTTTAATAATTTTATAAACTCTTATTTAAATAAATAATCTTTGTAGTTGTGTGAACAGTGTACTACACCTTGATCTCAACCTCAACACCGCTGGGGAGTTCGAGCTTCATCAGCGCATCAACTGTGCGAGCCGAAGACTCGTAGATGTCGATGAGACGCTTGTAAGATGAGAGTTGGAATTGTTCACGAGACTTCTTGTTAACGAAAGTCGAACGGTTAACAGTGAAGATACGTTTGTGTGTAGGCAGTGGAATTGGACCACGCACAGCAGCACCGGTGCTCTTAACTGTACTTACGATTTTCTCAGCCGACTTGTCAACCAGGCTGTGGTCGTAAGATTTCAGTTTAATTCTAATTTTCTGGCTCATATTATTATTTTGTTTAAATTTTATTTCAGTAAGTCAACTCGTCCCTGGCACTCAGCGAGCACTTTCTCTGCAATAGACTTGCTCACCTCTGAGTAGTGAGAGAACGACATCGTGCTAGTTGCACGACCTGAAGTGATGGTGCGAAGTGCGGTCACATAACCGAACATCTCGGCGAGGGGTGCCTTTGCCTTAACCACGCGAGCGCCGCTGCGGCTTGACTCCATACCCTCGACCTGACCACGGCGCTTGTTCATATCGCCGATCACGTCACCCATGCTCTCCTCGGGAGTAACGATCTCAACCTTCATCATGGGCTCCAGCAGCACTGGGCGTGCCTTGACGCATGCGCTGCGGAATGCCTGCATAGCGCAGAGCTCGAATGAAAGCTGGTCACTATCCACGGGGTGGAACGAACCGCTGAGCACGGTAACTTTGAGTTGTTCAACAGGGAAGCCTGCGAGCACACCGCTCTTCATTGCATTCTGGAAACCCTTCTGGATTGCAGGGATGAATTCCTTGGGGATGTCACCGCCAGTAACCTCGTTGACAAACTGCAAGCTGCCCTCAAAGTCGGGATCAACAGGCTCAACGCGGCAAATGATGTCGGCAAACTTACCACGGCCACCGCTTTGTTTCTTGAATACCTCGCGAAGCTCAACAGCCTGGCTGATGGTCTCCTTGTAGGTAACCTGCGGACGGCCCTGGTTACATTCAACCTTGAACTCACGACGCAGACGGTCAATGATGATGTCAAGGTGTAGCTCACCCATACCGCGAATGATTGTTTGTCCAGTTTCCTCATTGCTCTCAACCTGGAATGTGGGATCCTCCTCTGCGAGTTTCTGGAGACCTACGCCCAGACGATCAAGGTCGCTTTGAGTCTTGGGCTCAACAGCGATACCAAGAACGGGATCGGGGAAGTCCATTGCTTCGAGTACCATAGGATGATCCTCGCTGCACAGAGTGTCGCCAGTGCGTACATCCTTGAAACCAACGCCAGCGCCGATGTCACCGCAACCGATCACCTCCATGGGGTTCTGGTTGTTACTGTGCATCTGGAACAAGCGAGAGATGCGCTCTTTCTTGCCCGAACGGCTGTTAAATACATAAGAGCCGGCTTCGATCTGGCCAGAGTAAACGCGGAAGAACACGAGGCGTCCCATATAGGGGTCGGTTGCAATCTTGAACACGAGAGCGCACAAGGGCTCACTTGCTTCAGGTTTGCGACGCTCAACCTTCTCGCTGTCGTCCATTGCATGTCCCACGATCTCATCACTGTCTTCAGGGCTGGGAAGGTAGGCGCACACAGCGTCGAGCAGAGGTTGAACACCTTTATTCTTGAACGAACTACCGCACAACATAGGTACGATTTCCATCTTGAGGGTTGCCACGCGCAGAGCACGGTGGATTTCCTCCTCGGTGATGGTCTCGGGGTCGTCAAAGTACTTGTTCATGAGCTCATCGTCACACTCAACGATACTCTCGAGCATCTTGTCGCGATACTCAACAGCCTCGTCAAGGAGATCGGCGGGAATTTCTTCCACGTCGTAAGAAGCGCCCATAGTCTCATCGTTCCACACGAGAGCCTTCATAGTGATCAAGTTGATGACACCCTTGAAGGTGTCTTCCGAACCGATGGGAAGTTGTATGGGGCAAGGATTTGCACCCAGGATATCCTTCATCTGTCGAGCAACTTCAAGGAAGTTGGCTCCCGAGCGGTCCATCTTGTTCACATAGGCAATGCGAGGCACATTATACTTGTCGGCCTGACGCCACACTGTTTCGCTCTGAGGTTCAACACCGCCCACCGCGCAGAAAGTAGCGATAGCGCCGTCAAGCACGCGAAGAGAACGCTCAACCTCCACAGTGAAGTCAACGTGACCCGGAGTGTCGATAAGGTTGATTTTATACTTGTTATCCCTGTACTTCCAGAAGGCGGTAGTAGCAGCCGAGGTGATAGTGATACCACGTTCTTGCTCCTGAACCATCCAGTCCATAGTGGCAGCGCCATCATGAACCTCACCGATTTTATGGGTGAGACCTGTATAGAAAAGGATACGCTCCGATGTAGTCGTTTTCCCGGCATCGATGTGAGCCATGATGCCCAGGTTGCGAGTGTACTTTAATTGTTGTCCGTTAGTTGCCATTATAATCTATTTCCCTTGTCAATGTTAAAATCTGAAATGAGCGAATGCACGGTTAGCCTCGGCCATGCGGTGCATGTCCTCCTTGCGCTTGAAAGCGCCACCCTGCTCATTATAAGCATCGATAATCTCTGCACACAGTTTGTCGGCCATAGTCTTGCCGCCACGCTTGCGAGCGAAAATGATGAGATTCTTCATTGATATAGACTCCTTGCGGTCAGCACGGATCTCAGTGGGCACCTGGAAAGTGGCACCACCGATGCGGCGTGACTTAACCTCAACCTGGGGAGTGACCTTAGCGAGAGCCTCTTTCCAGATCTCAAGGGGAGCTTTTTCTTCATTAGCCATCTTCTTGCCCACTAACTCAAGTGCGCTGTAGAAGATACGGTATGATGTATTCTTCTTACCATCATACATAAGGTGATTCACGAACTTAGAAACTCGCACGTCACCGAACACGGGATCGGGAAGGATGATCCTCTTTTTTGGCTTAGCCTTTCTCATTGTTACATTAAATTGTAGTTTTTGTCCGCTTGGTTGTTTGCATCTTTGTTCTTCAACGGCCATAGTAGCGGCCATTTACTCAACCTATTTCCAATCCAATAAAATCAAAAACTAAGTTTAAAATAAGTTTTAAATCTCTTTTTTAGTAATTTGAAAAGTCGTTAATTGCGTTTAGCGATTACTTCTTAGCGGCTTTGGGGCGCTTAGCACCGTACTTAGAGCGGCGCTGTGTGCGGCCTGCTACACCAGCAGTATCGAGAGTACCGCGAACGATGTGGTAGCGTACACCAGGGAGGTCCTTAACACGACCGCCGCGCACCATAACGATTGAGTGCTCCTGCAGGTTGTGACCCTCACCGGGGATGTAACTGTTGACTTCCTTACCGTTAGTCAATCTAACACGGGCTACTTTACGCATCGCTGAATTAGGTTTCTTGGGAGTGGTTGTGTAAACACGAACGCACACACCGCGACGTTGCGGGCAAGAATCCAACGCGGGCGATTTGCTTGCGCTCTCAAGCGCAGTACGACCTTTTCTTACTAATTGCTGAATTGTTGGCATCTTAGTTCTGTTTTACTTTAGTTTTTAATTATAAATTAATTGATAAAATTGTTATCACATTTCAAGGCCTCACACAACGCTATCATTCATTCAATCAACCGATTAACGAACGACAGCATCGCATTAAGCCACAAAAACAGTGCAAAGATACAAACTAATTTCCTAACTACCAAATGTTTTAAGTCTTTTTTCTAGTTCTAGGCATCACTTTTTTAGACACTTACTCCGTGATGCCCCTGAACGGTTCATGACTTAATGACTCGGGAGATGAGAAATTATTGCACCTGATTTACACTTCATTAAAAAGGTTTAACATCTTTTAAACACATTCCAGCCTTGTCTTTCTCGCTCAAGAGCATCTCCTCGCGCGGAATGCGCCAGTCGATGCCAAGCGACTCGTCGTCGAACTGCAATGTAGCCTCACTGTGCGGGGCATAGATGTTGTCAACCTTATACTGGAACTGGGCAAAATCGCTCAACACCACAAATCCGTGGGCAAAACCGCGGGGTATAAACAACTGGCGACCGTTGTCGGCACTCAATTCTACCGCCACATGCTGCCCATAGGTGGGACTGCCGCCACGCAGGTCAACGGCAACGTCAAGAACCTGGCCGCGGCTCACGCGCACCAGCTTGGCCTGGCTGAACTCCCCTTTCTGGAAATGAAGCCCACGCAGCACGCCACGGCTCGAGAACGACTCGTTGTCCTGGATGAACTTCACTTCACCCACATGCGACTGAAATTCCTCCAGCTTGAACACCTCGCTGAAGTAGCCTCTCGCGTCACCATAGCGAATGGGCTCAATGACCCAAACGCCCTTTATCCTTTGCTCAATAAATTTCATTACACCTTATATTATATAATAGCATTAGTGCAAAGTTAATAATTTTTGTTCATTTGTCTATAATATTCGGCCAATAAATCCTAACTTTGCAGTGTAAAACTCGAAATATACCGATCATGAACATCATATTCTTCGACGACAACGAGGTGCGACGCCACTTGCTGCCACTCACCTACACACGTCCCACGGCTTTGCTGAGAGTGGGCATCACCACCATTGAGGAAAAGTGGAAGTCAATGCTGGGCACTGACCATACCTGCAGTTATCTCACGGCGGCACACCTGAAAGTCAAGTTCCCTGCACGAGTGGACAAGACCAATCTCATGATTGCCGGCCACGTCATCCCCACCCCTAGCCTGGCAGCCGAAGCCCTAGCGTTAGATCCGGGGCAAGCACTCATGCACAATGGCACGCTCATCGCCTTCAATGGCACGGCACAGGATTTTGACGACAAGCGTTACACGTCGTGCATCGAGTCGCAATGCGAAGTGATGAAACTTGTCATGCCTTACGACATCTTCATGATCAACGCGAAGGTTATAGAGCAAGATTTCTCTCGCCTCACTGCGGGGCGGGAGTCACAGCCGCTTCCTGCCACATGCACCGTGATAGGCGACGCGTCACGCATCTTCCTTGAGGAGGGCGCCACCGTCGATGGTGCGTTCCTCAACACTCGCGGCGGATGCATCTACGTGGGCCGCGACGTGGAAGTGATGGAGGGAGCCTGCGTGCGGGGTCCGTTTGCAGCATGTCACGATGCCAAGGTGCGCATGGGTGCAAAGGTGTATGGCGCAACCACCCTGGGTCCGCACTGCAAGGTGGGCGGCGAAATCGAGAGCACAGTCATGATAGGCTACAGCAACAAAGCCCATGACGGTTTCCTGGGCGATGCGGTGATAGGCGAATGGTGCAACCTGGGCGGCGGCACCACAGCGTCCAACCTCAAAAACGACTACAGCGAAATCAAGCTGTGGGACTATGTGGAGCGTCGATTTGTGCGCACCGGCCTGCAGTTCTGTGGTCTCATCATGGGCGACCACAGCAAGACGGGAGTGAACTGCATGATCAACACAGCCACAGTGCTCGGCGTGGGTGTCAACATCCACGGCAGCGGCTTCCCGCGCCCATTTGTCGCGTCATTCCAGGAGGGCAGCAGCAACGCCGGCTTCAAGGACGTGCCGCTCAAGACCTTCTACAGCATTGCCGAGCGAGTGATGGCACGCCGCGGCCTGGAACTGACCCAGGTTGACCGCGACATCTTCGAGTCTATATACAACATCAGCGACCGTTACAAGTAAATGACTAATGAAGTCCATTAAAAAGTTATTCCGAACATTCCGAGAGACCACAGTGGGCTCGGCCACATGCAACCTATTATTAATATATGTGTTGTTCACAGTCACGCGCATCATCTTTGTGTGCTGCAACTACGCCTTGTTCAAGGATCATCTCACGGCGGGATATTTCCTTGACATGCTAGTAGCCGGCTTGCGTTTCGACACCACTGCCCTGCTTTACCTCAACTGCTGGATGCTTCTTTGCTTCTTGCTGCCGTTGCACGTCAAGGAACGCAAGGGTTTCTACTCGGTCATGCGATGGATGTTTGTCATAGTCAACTTTATAGGCATCAGCGCTAACCTGTGCGACTGCGCCTATTTCCCTTTCACAGGGCGACGCACCACATGGAGCGTGCTGCAAGAGTTTGGCGGTGAGAGCAACATCGTCACCATCCTGCTCAACGAGGCACTCCCCTATTGGTACCTGTTCGTTGCCGCGGCTGCATTAGCGTTCATCCTGTGGAAAGGGTTCTCCAGCCCAGCAGAGATGACGAGCCCGAAGAAGAAAAGCCTGTGGCGCTATTACATCTCGCAGGTGGTGTTACTGCTGGCAGCGGCAGCACTCACCATAGGGGGCATGCGTGGCGGATTCACTACGGCAGTGCGTCCCATCACCATTTCCAATGCCAACCAGTATGTCAAGCATGCCGTGGATGCCAGCATCGTGCTCAACACGCCTTTCTGCATCATGCGCACCCTGGGCGACAAGCCGTTTGTCGAGCGTGACTATATGCCCATAGAAGAAGCCACGGCGATCTACACTCCCGTCCACATCCCTGCCGACAGCGTCCAGTTCCGCCCCATGAATGTGGTGGTGCTCATCCTTGAGAGTTTCGGCAAGCAAGCATCGGCGCGAGGATTCATGCCCTTCGTTGACTCCCTGGCTGTCAAAGGGCGCTCGTTTGAATACAGCTATGCCAACGGCCGCAAGAGCATCGACGGCATGCCGTCGGTCCTGTCGTCGATACCATCGTTTGTCGAGCCGTTCTTCCTCACCCCGGCATCGCTCAACGACCTCTCGGGTCTAGCGGGCGAACTCTCAAAGAACAAGGGCTACCACAGCGCATTTTTCCATGGTGCCGAAAATGGTTCGATGGGATTCCAGGCTTTTGCCCGCTCAACAGGCTTCCAGCAATACTACGGACGCACCGAGTATAACCAAGACGCTCGCTATCACGGCGATGACGACTTCGACGGGACATGGGCGATTTGGGACGAGGAATTCCTGCAATTCTATTGCGACAAGATGAGCGAGATGCAGCAGCCCTTCATCACATCGGTGTTCACGGCATCATCACACTCGCCTTTCCGCATGCCCGACCGCTACAAGGGAAAGTATAAGGAAGGACCCACCCCACTCTATGCTTGCATCAGCTACTCCGACCATGCAGTGCAGTGCTTCTTTGAAAAGGCAAGCAAGCAACCCTGGTTCAGCAACACAATCTTCGTCATCACCGCCGATCACGCTACTGCTGCCGATGATCCCGAATACATCACCGACCTGGGACACTACAAGGTTCCTGTCATCTTTTACGTGCCGTCGATGCCCGAACTTTGCGGTGTGGATAGTACCCGCATCGTGAGCCAGATCGACATCATGCCCACAGTGCTTGGGCTGCTCGGGTACGACAAGCCCTTCATCGCCTTCGGCCAGGATGCCCTCAACTCACAGCCCGACGCCACCCACGCCATCAACTACCTCCCTTCTAGCGACTACTACCAGTATCTCGCGGGCGACTGGATGCTGCAGTTCGACGGCGAGAAAGTCGTGCATGCCTACAGGTTCAAGGAAGACACCCTGCAACAGCACGACCTGTGCGGCAAGCACCCGGCACAAGCCGAAAAACGCATGAAAAGCATCATCCAGCAATACATGTACCGCATGAACCACAACGAGATGATCGTGAAATAGTCCATATTTTGCACCTATCTCACTCGGTCTCCCACAGAGCATTGGATTAGGGTTTTATGCCTAAAATGAAAGGTAGAACATCATTAGGAATATAACTGCCAATACTTTTGTGTAACAAGAGAATGTTGAGAAAGAATAAATTTTATGTTAATTTTCAGTGTATTTCAAGCGAAGCGCCTTTTTCTATGTGACTGTATTTAGGTGGTGGCGCTGCGCTTGAAATACACTGAAAATTAACTGAAAATATAAAAATCTGTTTTCAGCGAAGCGGTTTTTTTAGTCTATTTCTCACATTGAATTCTGATTTTTAGCCACTTAAAATTTTATTCTATAGAAGGACGCAGAGGGCAGGGTAAACGCGATACACTATACTGCGGTTGAAGACCGCTACCTCGATACGTGCAAGATTCGCACAGTGCGACCCCTTCGAGGTCGGTTTTTGGGGGGCGTATTCCTTTCCGACGGCCTGCGGCCATCGGTTACGATGCAATGTGACGACTCTGTCGTCAAGACGCTATCCGGGCGACATTAACGACAGATTACATGGCAAACGCATCAAAATTGCACCGCAACTGCGGCCATCGGTTACGATGCAATGGAGGGTGTGTCAAAATGCGCTTTGGTAGAGTACAATGCAAAAACAAGAGCAGGTAGGGACGATACTCCTGTATCGTCCGAAGCATTCTTAGAACGCTTATATTCAAATAATTGTGTAATGTATTACGCTCGTTCCGAGCGTGCGGACGACACGGGAGTGTCGTCCCTACCTCAACCTAATTTCGGATTTTGACACACCCTCATGTCGGCTTTCAGCCTCTAATTGTTAATATATTTTCAATGAAAAAATCAGTGAGTTCAGTGAGATCCGCGCGGGGAGTACCACAGAAGGGCACAGAGATTATCGTTACGACAATAACGATAATAACGTGATTAACGCAAATCACGAAAACCACGTTATTAACGATGTCTATAAATCCACTTAACCTTACTTGCCCAGGATCTTGTTGATCACGGCGTTGGCGTCGCTCACGTCAACTGTGCCGTTGCCGTCGGCGTCGGCACGGTTGCCATAGCTGCTGGCGTTATCCTTGCCCAGGATGAGATTGATGAGGATGTTGGCATCGGTGATATCGACGTTGCCGTCGCCGTTCACGTCGCCAGGAATGCCAGGTTCCTCGTTTTCTTCCTCAACGATGTCCTTGAACGACTTCCACACGTCGGCTGCCTGATAGGCTGCAAGGGTGCCCTTGGGAACGTAGAGCGTGCCTGTCTGCGCCTTGTAGAATGTGTTGGCCACGATAGTGAGAGGCGCCGCCATGCGGTTGTGCACCTCGGCAAGCGTTGTGCAGTTGTAGAAGGCTTGGGCATCGAGAGTAGTGACAGTGCTGGGAAGAGTCACCTTGGTGAGAACCTTGTCGCCGTAAAGCAAAGCCTTGCCCACGGTTGTCACGCCCTCGGGTATGTCAAGCTCGGTGATAACAGTGCCGCGCAGCGCGTTCTCGCCCAGGGAGGTGAGACCCTTGTTGAGCTTAATGGCAGCCAGTGCCGAGCAGTTGTAGAATGCCTGCTTAGCAAGAGCGGTAACAGATGCGGGAATCTCTACGCTCTTCAATGCCTTGCAGCCGTTGAATGTGTTTTCGGGAATTGTGGTAAGGGCGGTTGACAGTTTTATAGTTTCAAGAGCAGCACAACCCTGGAACACTTGCACGTCCATGGTAGTTACTGAATTGGGGATCTCGATAGAGGGCAGCGCAGCGCAGTTGTAGAAAGCCTGTCGGCCAATGGCAGCGATGCCGCTGGGGATAACAACCTTAGCGAGCACCTTGTCGCCGTTGCACAGGTTTTCGGGTATCTCGGTCATGCTGCTTGATAGGGTGATTTCGGTGAGGTTAACACAGCCCTTGAAGACGTCACGGCCTACGGTGGTGACGCTGTTGGGGAGAGTGATGTTGACAAGACCGGAGTTGGTGAATGTGTAATCCTCGATTGCAGACACCCCATTAGGGATATTGATACTTGCTAGACTTGTACAGCTGTTGAATGCATTGTTGCCTATCTGTGTCACGCCAGCAGGCAATGTGAGGCTGGGCAGTGCTGCACACTGGTAGAACACCGATGCGCCGATAGTCTCGACGGTCGAGGGGACATTGACCTGGGAGAGAGCCGAGCACTTGTAGAAGAGTCCCACGGGAAGTTCGGTAATGCCTTCGGGCAGAGAAGCCGATGCGAGGCTTGTGCAACCAGCAAATACATTCTCGCCTAGTTTTTTTATCGACCGGGGGATTGAAATCGACTGCAACTTGGTGCAAGCCATGAATGCTCGTGTGCCCAGTTCCTCGAGCGACGAGGGCAGGGTCACGCTTGTGAGGCTCGAACAACCATTGAATGCCTCGCCCTTAATGTTGACCATGTTGTTGCCTTCAATCTTTACCGAGGTGAGTGCAGTCTTGTAGCGGAATGCGTTGTTGTCGATGTCGGTAATCTTGTACTCTTTGCCGCCGTCGGTAACAGTTGCGGGAATCACGAGGTCGCCCGAAACGTCTGACGACAGGATATAGCCTGTCCTGAAAGTGTCATCGACATAAATTCTCAGGCCGTTGGGCATGGTGATGGTTCCGTCGGCCCAGGCAGTTGTTGCTAATGCAACAGAGCAGAAAAGGGTTAATAATTTCTTCATAAATGATATTTTTTTAATTGTATTTTTTGCGATATAAAATGTCTAATTTACAAAGAAAATAAAATTACTGGAAATAACGAGATTTTGACGTGTGGTATTTTGTGTGGTATTTTGTAATATACTGAAATGTAATTACATAGCAATACCAACAAAAAAACGTCAAAAACCGTTTTGCAAGCAAGCCTGTTCTTAAAGGTTGCGTAGCAACCGACCTTAATTTAGTCTTAATTTAGTCGTCGTGGAGTGAGATGAGTTTGCTCAAGCCGAAGAAGCCTAGGACGAAACCCAACCAGTAGGTGAATCCTGTGGTGTTGTCGGCCCAGATAGAGATGTCCCAGTTGCCCCAGTCTTCGCTTACGAGATGCAGGATTGCGCCGAGAAGCTTGGCAGAGAATGAGAAGGGAAGTATCATGCCGTGCCACAAGCCTCCGAGGAAACCAAATTCATGCTCGCCGGCCTCGGCAGGGGCGCACGACACCATGAGCAAGCACAGCACAATCATGCATACTGCGATGGCGAGGCGTTGCGGATTAGTATTATTTCGTTTCATGTTTGTTTATAGGTGAATTGCTTGTTTATATGGGTCAGATTATTACCGACTCGATATCGTCGGGGACATAGATGTTTCCAGTGTAGTGTTGTGCGGCTTCGGCGGTATAGGTAAGGCGTCGTGTGGTGAGGTGGGTGTCCTCGGTGTGGTACAAGAGCAGGCTCTTGGCGCCTAGGTCTTGCGCTGTGCGTCCGGCGTCGATGGCGGTGCTGTGGTGCTTCTCGTAGGGGCGGAACTGCTCGCGGTCCTTGTAGAGGCAGAAAGCCTCGCACATGAAGAGGTCGCAGCCGCGCACATACTTGTCGTTGCGCTCGTTATAGGGTTCGTCGCCGTGGCACACGATGCTCTTGCCGTCGGGCATGACGGCACGGAACCCATATTGCTTGGTCTTGTCGCTGCCCACGTCGAAGAACGTGACGTCCATGTCGTCGATCTTGACAGTCTCGCCGTCTTTCACCTCCTGCAAGATGATGGTGTCGCCTATGGCGCGGCATATCTTGGCAGGAATCATGAGATAGCACATCTGCTCGATGGCGTGCTTCACCTCGTCGTGGCAGTAGATGGTGAGAGAGCCCGAGTACTTGCCGCGGTACATCATGGGAGAGATCTTGCGTATCATCCAGATGATGCCCATGATGTGGTCGGTGTGCACGTGGGTGACAAAGATGTTGTGTATCTGCTCAAAGGGAATGTCGGCGCGGAAAAGCTGCCTGAAAATGCCGTTGCCGCCGCCCGCGTCAACCATGAGCCCTCCGCCGGGAGTGTGGAGATAAAAGCAGGTGTTGTAGCAGCGTGTGCACATTGCGTTGCCTGTGCCGAGCATTGTAATCTTTGTCATATCGTCGTTCTGTTTTTTTCTCAATAGGTGATTATGATTTGACTTTGGGCAGTTCTATGGCAAAGGTTGTTCCCTTGCCAGGCTCGCTCTCCTTGACGTAGATGCGTCCGCCGTGATATTCCTCGATGATGCGCTTCACGAGAGTGAGTCCCAGACCCCAGCCGCGTTTCTTGGTAGTGAAACCTGGGGTGAACACATTCTTGAAGTTCTTGCGTGCGATGCCCTTGCCTGTGTCCTTGACGTAGATGAGCGCATGGTCGTCGTCGCTGGTGACGGTGATGTCGAGCCTTCCCTCACCGCTCATGGCATCGACGGCGTTCTTGGTGAGGTTTTCCATCACCCACTCAAAGAGCGACTGGCACAGCATGATGCCGCAGTTGTCGCTGTCGCTGGTGTGGATATTGAGGTCCACGCGCTTGGGTATGCGCTTGCTCATGTACTCGAGGCTCATTTCCACGGCCTCGTTGATGAAGGCGAGTTCCTTGTCGGGCATTGAGCCGATTTTAGAGAAACGGTCGGCGATGACCGAGAGACGGTGCACGTCCTTGTCCATCTCGCCCACGACGTCCTGGTCGAGTCCCATGCTGGGCAGTATCTGTGTCCACGCCATGAGCGACGAGATGGGAGTGCCCAGCTGGTGGGCGGTTTCCTTGCTGAGACCCACCCACACCTTGTTCTGCTCGGCTTTTTTGACGCTGATCAGGGCAAAATAGGCCACAGCGATGAACAGCAGCATCACGGCGAGCTGGATGTAGGGGTAGTAGGCAAGGCGTCGCAGCAGCGTGGAGTCCTCATAGTAGAGGTGCTGCGTGGTGTGGTCGTCGATACTGATATCGATGATGTTTTTAGACCCCTTGAGCGAGTTGAGCTTGTCTTGCAAGTAGGCCATGTTGGCGGGAGAGATCTCCAGCGGATTATCTTCGGGCTCGGGCAGATGGAAGTTGCGGTGTTGCAAGATGTTGTCGTCGTTATCGACAAGCATGACCGGGATGGTGTGGTTGCCCTCGATGATGCTCAACAGGAAGTCCACGTCGGGTTGCATCACGGGCAGCGGATTGCCCAGGCTATCGACGGGCGAGTCGGCCATTGACGCCAGCTCCTTGGTGGCGTTGGCCCATATCTCCATGCGGTCGCGTTCCTGCTGGGCGAGGTCCTTGACGAGGTTGTTAGAGATGTAGATGAAGCACGCAACCATCACAAGCGAGACTGCGATGAGTCCCATCTTCCAGATGCGCCGGGAGTCGTAAATGTTGCGTAGGTTCATTGTTCTTTGTAAAAGTTTAAAAGTTTAAAAGTTTAAAAGTTTAAAAGTTTAAATTGCTCGGAGAATCCTCCCCTCTTATCTCTAATCTTTAATCTCTAATCTCTAATCTTTAATCTCTAATCAATCCCATCAAACAGCGTGGGTTGTGGCAGCAGTTGGAATGTCATGCGGTGGTGCGGCGTGGTGCCGTGTGCAGCGATGGCGGCCCTGTGCGCAGGCGTGGGATATCCCTTGTTGCCGTCCCATCCATACTGCGGGTAGTCCTGTGCTATGCGCCGCATGTACTCGTCGCGGTGGGTCTTGGCCAGGATGCTTGCGGCGGCGATGCTGAGCATCTTGCCGTCGCCCTTGACGATGGTGGTGTGGGGGATGTCTTGGTACTTATAGAAGCGATTGCCGTCGATGAGCAGCGCCTCGGGACGCACTGTGAGCTGGTCGATGGCCCGGTGCATGGCTGTGATAGACGCCTTGAGGATGTTGATGCGGTCTATCTCTTGCGGTGACACCATTGCCACGGCCCATGCCAGCGCCTCGCGTTCGATGATGGGTCTGAGCGCCTCGCGCTGTCGCTCGGTGAGTTGCTTGCTGTCGTTGATGAGCTCATGGCTCCATCCAGCGGGCAGAATCACTGCAGCCGCGGTCACAGGACCTGCCAGGCAGCCTCGCCCAGCCTCGTCGCACCCAGCTTCAATGCGGCCTTCTATGAGATATTGTTGTAGCATTAGGGTAACGGCATGTTAGTGCTTGCGCTCGATTATGTACTGGAACAGTTGTTTCAGCGCCTCTACGGTGTCGCTGGGCGGGTAGGCATCGAGTTGCGCGCATGCCTGCTCGCGCAGTTGCTCCATCTTGCAGTAGGTGTAGTCGATGCCGCCGGCTTCCTTGGCAAACTCTACCAGAGTATCAATCTCCTCGGTGGTGAGCTCGGGTTTGTGCACGAGCTGCACCATCTCGTTGTGCCTGGGGTGCTCGGTGAGCGACAATGCGTAGATGAGCGGCAGCGTGATCTTGCCCTCGCGCAGGTCGTTGCCCGTGGGCTTTCCCACTGCGGGGTCGTGATAGTAGTCAAACGTGTCGTCCTTCATCTGGAAGCACAGGCCCAGCAGATAGGCATACTTGCGCAGGGGCTTCATGTAGCCCTCCTCCTGGTTGTTGGCATATCCGCCCATGGCAGCGCAGCTTTCGAAGAGCGTGGCAGTCTTCTTGCCGATGATGTCCATATAGATTTCCTCGGTGATGTTGCGCTCCTGCGCGTTGCATATCTGGTCTATCTCGCCCATCGACAGAGCACCGCCCAGAAGAGCGAGTTCGTCGAGGATGCGCGACTGGCGGGTGAGCACGGCCCTGCGCAGCGCGGTGGTGATGAAGAAGTCACCGGTGAGCACTGCCACATGGTTCTGGAAGATGCTGTTGATGGTGGCGATGCCACGTCGCTCGGCCGACTGGTCGATGACGTCGTCGTGAATGAGCGACGCATTGTGCAGCAGCTCAACGGCAGCGCCGGCATTGAGCACACAGTCGTTGATGCCGCCAAATAGTCTTCCGCTGAGCATCACCAGCAACGGGCGCAGCTGCTTGCCCTTGGTCTTGAGATGTGCGGTGATGGCAGCATTAAGGAGGTCGCTGTTGCTCACCAGCGACTCCTTGATGATGCTGTTGAGGCGATCGATGTCGCCCCTGAGCAATTCCCTAATTCGTTCTAGTTCAGTCACAATTGTTTTAGTTCCATTTATAAGTGATTGTACCCACGCCCTCGGTGGTCGTGTTGTTGGGTACAGAGAACTGGCTCTTGAGAGCCGCTTGTTCACAAGCGGTGCGTATCTCGCGGTGCGAGTAAACCTCGCCAGTGCCGCCCACGCAACGTGCCTCGATGACCTTGCCGCGTGTGTTGACGCGCACTCTCACCTGCACTGTGCCGCTCCACTTGCTGTTGGGGTTGGGTTTAGCCCAGTGGTCGAGAGTGTAGCCCACGAGTCCGCCCAGTCCGGGCTTGCCCATGGTGAGGCCAGTGGTCGAGTTGCCGTCGGGCGACCCTTGCTTGCCGGCTCCCGTGCCTCCACCCGAGCCAAATGCGTTCTTCACGCGGCTGTCGGTGGCCTTGTTGGGCGTCTGTTTCACTTGTTCTTTCTTTTCTTCCTTAGCATTGCTTACTGCAGGCCCAGGTTTCTTGGGTTCTTCCTTGGGCTTTTCCTTGACCTTCATGGGCGACTCCTTGGGTGCGGTGACCACGGGCGCGGGTTGCTTGGTGGGCTCGCCGTTGTCCTTGACGTCGTCGCCTTCCACGTCGGGCTGGGAGTTGTCCTGCTCGTCGGCCTCCGACGCTTCGCTTGCCATCTCGTCGCTTGCCGATTCCTCTATCATGTCGCCGAGCATGACATACTCGCCGCCGAACATGATGGTGTCTTGCTTGAGCTCGGTGTTGCTCATGGGCTCATAGCGCATGTAGCTGCAGACAAGAATGACTCCCGTGATCAAGCAAACGATCAAGGTGAGAAGCAGTGCCAGTAATTCATTCTTGCGATTATCGTTCATTGTTGCTGCAAGTCGTGGTGTGTAGTGTTACTTGTTGACGTTTATTGTTCTCCTTGAGCCTGGGGCTGTGCTTGCTCCTGCTGCTCTTGGGGCTGCTGTGCGGGCTCTTCGTCCTGCACGCCATAGTTCTTGGACGCGGGCTGGGTGGCGAGAACCACTTTGAGTCCGTTCTTCGAGCCCTTGTCGAGGATATCAACGATTTTGCCGTAAGGCACTTCCTCGTCGGCATACAGGGCCACAAAGTCCTGGGGATTGCCAGCCACGAGGCTCTTCATGAATCCGTCGAGCTGCTCGGGAGCGAGGGGGGTGAGCTTACCCTCCTGGATGCTGTCGCCCACGGTGGCAAACATGTTCATGTCCTTGTCCACATAGATGCGGCTGGTGGGCTTGATGGCGGTCTGCTGGCTAGACTGCGGCAGGTTGACCTCCATTGCCGAGGGGAACACAAACGTAGATGTCACCATGAAGAAGATGAGCAGCAGGAAGATGACATCGGTCATCGATGCCATGCTGAACATCGCTTGGGTGTTGTGCTGTCTCTTTAATGCCATGACGAGTTGTTATTTTGCGGGTTCGTTGAGGATGTCCATGAATTCCATTGTCTTGCCTTCGAGCTTGTTCATCACCTTGTTCACGCGAGAGGTGAGGAAGTTGTAGGCAAAGAGGGCAAGGATGCCCACGATGAGACCGCCCACGGTGGTCATGAGGGCCTGGTAGATGCCACCGGCGAGGATGGTGACATTGCTCTGCGCGCCTGCGCTTGCGAGCTGGAAGAATGCCTGCACCATACCAGTCACAGTGCCCAGGAAGCCTATCATGGGAGCTCCGGCAGCGGTGGTTGCGAGCCATGAGAATCCCTTCTCGAGTTTAGCGATTTCCATGTTGCCCACGTTCTCGATAGCCACGAGCACGTCGTTCATGGGGCGGCCTATGCGGCTCACACCTTTCTCGATCATGCGGGCAGCGGGGGTGTTGGTCTCCTTGCACACTTTGAGCGCGCTTTCCATGTCGCCGCGCTTGATGAGGTTTTTCACTTTTTCCATGAAGTCGCCATTGTCGCGTGAAGCAGCGTTGATGGCAAATGTGCGTTCAAAGAAGATGTAGATGCTCACAACGGCCAGCAGTGCCAGTGGCACCATGAGCCATCCGCCGGCCATGGTGAGGTCAAACCAGTTGATTGCGTTCTGTGCATCGGTTGCTGCTGCGCTGTTTTCGGCTACTTGCGCTGCGCCTGCATTGGCAGCCTGGGCAAGTATTAAGTTTAATACATTCATGTTGTTGATTTCTAGAAATGTTATTGTTTTTGTTTAATTTTCGTTATTTGATACAATCCTTGTAGGCCTTGATAGTGGCCTCAAGTCCCATGTAGAGTGCGTCGCACACCAGCTGGTGCCCTATCGACACCTCCATGAGGAACGGGATGCGCTCCTTGAAGAACTTGAGGTTCTCGAGGCTCAGGTCGTGCCCGGCGTTCACTCCCATGCCAGCGTTGCGTGCCGCCTGGGCCGCTGCCACGTAGGGGGCGATGCTGGCCTCGGGGTCATGCTTGTAGCCCTCGGCATAGGGGCCGGTGTAGAGCTCGATGCGGTCGGTGCCCGTGAGAGCTGCCCGCTTCACGTTTTCCACATCGGTGCCCACGAAGATGCTGGTGCGTATGCCTGCCTCCTTGAAGCGGTCAACGACCTGGGTGAGGAACTCCATGTTGGGCTCCACGTCCCATCCGTGGTTGGAGGTGAGCTGACCCGGGCCGTCGGGCACGAGCGTCACCTGCGTGGGCTTAACCAGCAGAACCATGTTGATGAAATCCTCGCTGGGATAACCCTCGATGTTGAACTCCGTCTTCACGAGCGGACGCAGGGTCATCACGTCGCTGCGGCGTATGTGGCGCTCGTCGGGACGGGGGTGGATCGTGATGCCGTCGGCACCGAATGCCTCGCAATCCACGGCCACCTGCTCCACGCACGGAGTGTTGCCGCCGCGGGCATTGCGCAGTGTCGCTATCTTGTTAATGTTTACACTTAAATTTGTCATTTTTTACAGTGTACGGTATAGTGGTAGACAAAATAATTTGTATATTTGCACCTCGGTATTGAAACAATACACCAAAGTTAATGCAAAAATACTCGTTATTAGCGAGAAATGAAAACAATTTTGCACTTAAAAATGCTATAATAGGTTTTTTTTGCATTTGCAGGCCCGTATTGCGGCAGTTAAAGCATAAAATGAAGATGAAAATACTACTATTCGGCAACAGTTACCAGCGCCAGTCGCTCGACGGCATCAAGTCTCTCATCGGCCACATCGTGAGCCGCGGCATTGAATGCTGCGTGGAACGGGAGTTCCATGACTACCTGGTGCAGTCGCTAGGTTCGTGCGACGGAGTCCATGTTCTCGACAGCGACAGCATCCCCGATGCCCACCTTGCCATCAGCCTGGGTGGCGACGGCACGTTTCTCACCACGGTGATGTGGGTGTCGCCACACCACATACCCATACTGGGCGTGAACACCGGCCACCTGGGATACCTCACCGCCTGCAACCTGGCTAACGCCTGCGACATGGTTGACGACTTCATCGACGGCAACTACACCACCGAGCGCCGCACCATGGTGCAGGTGCAGTGCGACGCGCTCCGCATTGCCCACCCCTATGCTCTCAACGAAGTGGCGGTGCTGCGTCACGACACGTCGTCGATGATAGAGATGGAAACCTCGCTGCGGGGCTTGCCTCTCACCACCTACAAGGGTGACGGACTGGTGATTAGCACCCCTACTGGCTCTACTGCCTATAATTTGAGCGCTGGCGGACCCATCATGGCGCCCTCGGCTCCATGCCTAGTGCTCACTCCGGTGAGTGCCCACTCGCTCACCATGCGACCCATCGTGGTGCCCGATGATGCCGAGGTGTCCATCACAACTCACTCTCGGTCAGACCACTATCTTGTGAGCCTCGACGGCGAGAGCCACCCGTGCCCCACAGGCAGCACACTCACCATCACCAAGTCGCCGGTAAACGTGATAGTGGTGCAGCGCCGCGGCCACAACTTCGCCTCAACCCTGCAACAAAAACTCCACTGGGGCCAGTAACCGCCCCCCCGGGTTAAACAAAAAACTACCGATTACGCAGATTTTCACCTCCATAAATCAGCGTAATCGGTAGTTTCCCTTGTGTTCTTATGTCCTTGTGTCTTAAAACAATCGTCTCCGTGGGAGAGTGTGTCAGAAGATCCCCTTGAGGAGTGTCATTATGTTGAAATTCTTGGTCTTGCTGTTGAGGAGGTTTTCGATCTCGGCGGCTTCGTTGGTAGCGCCTAGTTTGCGTGCCAGGGGCAAGAGCGACGTGAGCAGCTGCTCGGCTGCGGCACGGCGGTTGATCAGGCGCATGAGCGCACGTGCCAGACCTATGCTGAGCACGAGGTCGCGATAACCCAGCGGCTCGTTGAGTTTCTTCTGGTAACGCAACGCCTTGGTGTAATACTTCACGGCATTACGCCCGTTGCCCATCTCGAGCATTATCTCGCCTTCCTTGCGCAGCGTGTCCACCAGCTCGTTGAGGGCCTTGCGTGTGTCGCCCTCGTTGCCGGTGCCCAGCATGAGGGTGTTGGCATCGATGATGGTCTGGTAATGCGCCAGCACGTTCATCTGCTTGGTGCGCGAGGTGATGATGTCGGTCGATGCTTCCACCGCATTCAGCAGCAGCACCGAGAACCGCATTTCGTTTTTCTTGACCAGGCGTTCGAGCAACTGCTGTGCCTTGGTGAGTTCCTTTGCGGCGCGGCTGTTGTCGCCGGTGCCGTTGTGCACCACGGCCAGGTTGTAGAGAATAGCCGCCAGCAGGGCCATGTAGTCCTCGCTTTTCTTGCCCTTGATGGACGACAGCTGCTGCAACGCATTCTCGGCGCTGCCCAGTGCCAGTGCCCACGAGCTGTCGGCAATGAGCAGCGTCATGCGTGCCACCCACAGCCAGGTGTTGTAGATGGCGGGCGTGGTGGGCAGTGCCTCGTCGCCGTAGATAAGGTCGTCGATGAGTTGGGCTGCCTGAGCCGTGCGGTGGTCGGTGATGAGATGCAGGGCATAGGTCATGCGCATGTCGAGAACGACGTCGCTCGACAGACCGCCCACGGGGGGCATGGCGCCTGTGCGCGATATCTGTGCCTGAGCGATGGTCATATCGTTGGCCAAGTGGGGGAACACGTAGTTGAGTTGCAGCTGTTTCATCGACTTTAAGTGCTAAAATATAGTGTTTTACAGTTTGTTTTCTTGCGTTTTGTCGTAGTTTTCAAGCGCGGCAAGCAATGCAGCGGTGCGACTGCTGGCAAATTCTGCATCCACGCAGTTGTCGGGTCCCGTAGAAGCCTCGGCCCATTGCATGGCTTCGGCTATCATTGCGTCCCAGGTGCCGCCGTCCAGCGCGGGCAGCGTCTCGTGTGTCACGCCCCGGGCAATCAGCCCATAGACAATGCCGGCGGTGAATCCTGCCTGCCAACCCAGCATGTTGTCGCGGGCGCCCGGGCCGCTGTGCTGGCGGCACTGGCGGGCACCGTAGCGCTTCACGTCAAGGCCGGGGGTGATGTGCAGGTAGTTGTCGCAATAGAACTCGATGTGGTTGCGATAGGCCTCGCCGTCGTTCTCGTCGGGGAAGATGGCATCGATGTCTTGCTGCTGGGCAATCACGATGTCGGCAACCTCAAGGTTCTCGAGGATATTGGGCATCACACGGGTAATCCTGAAGTTGATGCCATGCTGGAAGCCTGGCAGATAGATGATTATCGCCTTGCGCTCGGCGGCATAAGACACCAGTTCGAACAGGCGCTCGCGCTGCGGCAAATCCACCGAGTAGAGCGAGCCGATGATCACGATGTCGTCCTTGTCGATGCGGGGCCATATCACGTTGAAGCGGTCCTCGGGATACTGGCCGTAGTTGACGATGCGGCTTGTGCCGTCGTCTTGCCTGAAGATGGCCGAGAAAGCCGTTGCCCCGTCGGGATAACGGTCAATGCTGGTGGTGTCCACGTTGTGCCTCGACAGGTAATCGATGATGATGTCGCCCACGCAGTCGGCCGTGCACTCGCTCACCATGAACGTTGCCGCTCCGGCCTGTGCCAGCGAGGCTGCTGCACACGGTATGCGGCCGCCCACAAAGGTGCGCTGCGGCTGTCCGTGTGTGTATTCGGTGTCGAGAACGCTCTCGGCTATTGTAATAATCTTGCGCATGTATAGTTTGATGTTTTTATATCTAATCTTCTGTCAATCTGCCCGGCAGCCTTACACCTCCTTGGCTTTCACGCCCAGATAGCCGCCGTGGTGGCGCAGCGCATACTGCTCCCTGGTAAACCTGGTGGCAAGCATCGTGTTCACCACGAGCACGTCGCCCATCACGGTCATCATCGTGGTCGATGTGGTGGGAGTGAGCCCCAGCGGGCACACCTCGGGAGCTCCGCCGGTCCACAGGCACACGTCGGCCTGACTTGCCAGCTCGCTATCTTTGTTGCCCGTGATCACGATAAACTTGACCTGCTTGTAGAGGTCGCGTGCCAGCGCCAGCAGCGAGATGATCTCACGCGTGCGGCCCGAGTTGGAGAGCAGCAGCATCACGTCATTACCCTGCAACACGCCCAAGTCGCCATGCTGCGCCTCGCTGGGGTGAAGGAAAATCGCGGGGATGCCCGTCGATGAGAACGTGGTGGCGATGTTGTCGGCAATCTGGCCACACTTGCCCATGCCCGAAGTCACAAGCTTGCCACCGCGGCGATGCACCTGTTCCACAATGAGTTCCACCGCACGCTCATAGTCGTCGGTCACAGGAATATTGAGGATAGCCTTGCTCTCGGCCTCCAGTATTTCTTTCATCTTTTGCTTTACGTCCATACTTGACTGCAAAGTTAGTAATAATTTGACGAAAAACGAAACATTTCTCACCACTTTGTTTCCATCTACCTCATCTCCCGCCATTTCCCCACATCTCCCACAGGACACAGAGATTGTTCCTTTTACTGAAAGAAATTATCCAGAATTAAAAGAAATTATTTTTTTCCTCTCTGTGTTTTTTATAGGAAAGGAGCTAAAAAAAACAAGAAAAACCGTTTTGCGAGCAATGTGTCTCTACGAGCCACTGATGCTTGTTGCGGCCTTGGCCTTATGAGAACAAGTTCTCAACGCCCAATCCCGCAACAATCATCACCCTGCGGGATTGCTTGCTCGCAAAACCAAAAAACACCGCTTCGCTGAAAAACAGATT
>NZ_JAZLLZ010000159.1:0-1861 GCF_045598405.1 Sodaliphilus sp. | reverse complement strand
TTGTAATTTCACGACAAAATAATTTTTTGTAATTACCCCCGAATTAGCCCGAGACGGGTCCATCGGGGGTTTCTTTGTAAAGTTACAAAATATTCACGACACTGGCAAACAATTAGTTAACTATTTTCTGAATATCCCTAATTATTTTAATTTCTTTCAGTTATTATTAAATCAGTGTTATCAGTGAGGTCTGGGGTGGGGACTCTGCAAAATTCCATTGCTGAATAGTTACCTACTCAACGTAACTATTCAGCAAAAAACACTATCGGTATTCATCGCTAGTGTTGTTGAGTTACCCAAATAGGTGAGAGAACGCTTCTTCTACTTTGCTCACTTCAATCACTTTGATGCCTGTGGTGGCGTGTACACCTTTGAGGTTGTTGGCAGGAACAATGATGGTGTCAAATCCCAGTTTCTGTGCTTCGCTGATGCGCTGGTCGATGCGTGTGACCTGGCGTATCTCGCCGCTCAGTCCCACTTCGCCTGTGAAGCACACGTTCTTGTTCACAGCCATATCTACGTTTGACGACAGTATGGCGCATATCACAGCTAGGTCAAGGGCTGGATCGTTCACTTTGAGTCCGCCGGCAATGTTGAGGAACACATCTTTCTGCGCGAGTTTAAACCCTACGCGCTTTTCAAGCACAGCCAGCAGCATGTTCATGCGACGCTGGTCGAATCCGGTGACTGAACGTTGTGCAGTACCATAAGCCGCAGTGCTCACGAGCGATTGCACCTCTATGAGGAAAGGCCGTGTGCCGTCGATGGTAACGCCTATTGCGGTGCCGCTGAGCGACTCGTTGTTTTGCGACAGCAGCATTTCGCTGGGGTTTGTCACTTCGCGCAGGCCGTCTTGTTTCATCTCGTAGATGCCTATCTCGCTTGTGTTGCCAAATCGGTTCTTGATAGAACGCAGGATACGGTACATGTAGTGTCGGTCGCCCTCAAACTGCAGCACAGCATCAACGATGTGCTCGAGCACCTTGGGGCCGGCAATGCTGCCTTCCTTGTTGATGTGGCCAATGAGGATTACGGGAGTATTGGTTTCCTTGGCATAACGTTGGAAGGCCGCGGCACACTCGCGCACCTGGCTCACGCTGCCAGCAGCACTCTCCATCTCGTCGCTGGCGATGGTCTGCACCGAGTCCACGATGATAAGATCAGGCTTGTCGGCACGTATGCTGGCAAAGATTGTCTCAAGCGAAGTCTCACACAGCAAGTAACACTCGCAATCAACATCGCCACCTGCAATGCGGTCGGCACGCATGCGCAACTGCTGCGGGCTTTCCTCGCCCGAGATATACAGCACACGACGCGAACGAATGCGCAGCACATTTTGCAGTGTCAGTGTTGACTTGCCTATGCCTGGCTCGCCGCCCACGAGGATTATGCTACCTGGCACAAGACCACCGCCCAGCACGCGGTTGAGCTCACCGCTAGGCAGCTTGATGCGAGGCAATTCCTCGGCCTTGATTTGTGAAATCTTGACGGGGGTGTTGCTGCGTCGTTGCCCGTCGTCGCCTGCACCATACTTGGCTGCATGGCTGCTTTTAGCCACAACAGGTTCTTCGATATAGGTGTTCCATTCGCCGCAGGCAGGACACTTGCCCACCCACTTGGGCGACTCGGCCCCGCAGTTCTTGCAATAGAAAACTGTCTTATTACCTTTTGCCATAATTATATCTCCCACAGAGACACAGAGGTCACAGAGGATTTTTATTTATTTAAGTTTCGGATGTTAAAACCATTTCAGTATCACCATTTTGTTCCGATTAGCGTCCTGCTGGACGCGGTGCTTCTTGCATTTCTTTCCCCCACCGCCACTACGTTCGGCGGTGGGGGTTATTCAGATATTGTCCTT
>NZ_JAZLLZ010000158.1:0-52224 GCF_045598405.1 Sodaliphilus sp. | reverse complement strand
AGTGCGTATTCGTAACATTCCTGATGGTTGTACAAGTGACTACACAACAGAAGAAGCCAACGACTCGTATATCGTAAATGATGGTGACATTCTTATAGGTATGGATGGTATCTTCCATATAAATACTTGGTGTGGCGGTAAAGCTTATCTTGTACAGCGAGCATGTTCTTTCCGTCCAAAGGATGTGAGCATGAAGGGCTTTATTCTGCAAGCAATCTATGAGCCGATCAAATTCTTTGAGAATACTGTGGTTGGTGCTACAGTTGCTCATCTTGGCAAAAAGCATATTGATTCCATTGAATTGCTGGTATCGAATAACGATAAGATGTATAAGCCCTTTGAAAAGATGTTCAATAAAAGGCAAACATTAAAATCCCAACTCCGCCTTCTCACCGAAGCCCGTGACCGCCTGCTTCCAAAACTGATGAGTGGGGAGATTGAGGTGTAGAGCGAAAAAACATGAGCGACAAGAAACCGAAATATATAGAAGGCATCGGGTGGCGATATGAAACGGAGCACAGCCAGAAACGCCGCCGCAAGAAGCACCGCTACAACGATGTGGCAACGTACCTCGTCACCATCGTCGTAGAGGGACGCAAGCCTGTTTTCGGTAGCATTAGTAGCACCCCTGCCATTGTGCTTTCGCCGTTAGGCGTAAAGGTTTTGAACCAAGAGATTCCCAAGATACACGCCATCTACCCCATGGTGGAGGTGTGGAAGCCAGTATGCATCATGCCCGACCATATCCACCTTATCATCCGCATCAACAGCCCCTTGCCTCCCAAGAAGCACCTCGGCACTATCGTGGGTGCCTTCAAGGGAGGAGTGACCCGCGCATGGCACGAGATGGGAAATGACAGGCTGACGCCTGACACACAAGGGCACACTCTTGCAACTGAGACACGGGGGCACACTCTTGTGCCTCTCTTTGAAGATAACTACAACGATCGCATCCTTATGCGTGATGGGCACCTCGAGAACTGGAAAGCATACCTGCGTGACAATCCATACCGCCGGTTCGTAATGCATACGCGCCCCGCTTTGATGCAGCGATCGCTATGTATAGTCATAGGTGGCATCCGCTATGGTGCTTTTGGTAACTTCTTGCTCCTTAGGCACCCTGAGAAGGTGCAGGTGTTTTTCCACAGGAGAATGGTAGATGACAGGCTGACGCCTGACACACAAGGGCACACTCTTGCGCCTGACACACAGGGGGAAACATGGCGGCTTAAGATTCCCACGGAGCAAACGCTTTTCTGGCATAAAGAGCACGAGCGCCTGATGGAGATAGCCGAGCAGGGTGATGTGCTGGTAACACCTGGCATCAGCGAATGCGAGAAGCGTATCAAGAACGAGTGCCTAAGCGAACACTACCGCCTCATTCACATACAGGATAAACCCATCGGTCGCTACTGGAAGCCCGAGAAGAGCCGTTTCGAGGCCTGCATGGCTGGCACGCTCCTTATACTCGCGCCATGGGCGGAAGACTTGGAAGGGGATAACAACTACGAGCGCTTCCATAATCTCAACGCCCTAGCCGCTACCGTCTGCGCCCTCGATGCTGATACCACGATGCAAGTGACTGAAGCGGGAGGAACTGCCTCTGAAAAAGAATAATGACAACCACATATAAGCAAACTACATACTATTATGGCAAAAGACTATAGCGAAGACCTGCTGATACAGAAATCGACTGCCGAACTCTTGGAAAAAGAACTCGGTTGGAAGTCTGTGTATGCTTTCGACAATGAGGTTATTGGCGAACAAGGCACCCTCGGACGCAAGACACAGAGCGAGGTGGTGCTCACACGCCATCTGCGCCTGGCATTGAAACGTCTCAACCCTTGGATGACAGACAAACAGCTTACGGAAGCCATTGAGCACATGATTAGCTACATGAGCTCACAGACGCTGATGCAGATTAACGAGGAGAAGTATCAGTATCTGCGCGAAGGTGTGCCTGTAACTCGGTTGAAGCCAAATGGTGAGACGGAACAGGTGCGGGCTCGTGTGATGGATTTTGCTAATGTTGATAACAACGAGTTTATTGCCGTAAGGGAGCTGTGGATAAAGGGACCTATCCACAAGCGCAGAGCCGATGTTGTTTGCTTCGTGAATGGTCTTCCACTTATCTTCATCGAGCTGAAGAATCACGATCAAGATATACAGAATGCCTATACCGATAACTATCGTGACTATCTGGATACAATTCCTCACCTGTTCCACCACAATGTCATGATCATGCTGAGCAATGGCATGGAAAGTCGTGTGGGTACCGTTGGTGCCAAGTGGGAGTTCTTCCATGAGTGGAAGCGACTGACGGAATTGGATCACGGTAACATCGAACTGCCAACGATGCTGCGAGGTATCTGTAAGAAGGAGAACCTGCTCGATTTGCTTGAGAACTTTATTCTCTTTGACCATAGCGGTGGTTCTACCGTCAAGATTCTTGCACGCAACCACCAGTACCTCGGTGTGAATCAAGCTGTAGAGATGTATCGCCATCGTGAAGAGATGAAAGGTAAGCTTGGTGTGTTCTGGCACACACAGGGCTCAGGCAAAAGCTATTCGATGGTGTTCCTGGCACAGAAGATCAGGCGTAAGTTTGAGGGTTCGCCTACGATTGTGGTGCTTACTGACCGTGACGAACTTAACAAACAGATAAGCGACACCTTCGAGAACTGCGGATTGTTAGGAGGGTTGAAAGCCAAGCAGTTCATTGCCCATAGCGGTGAGGACCTGAGGCAGAAGCTGCAAGGCAATCCTTCGTTTATCTTCTCGTTGATACAGAAATTCAACAAGGCAGATGCAGAACCTATCTATCCTGACCATGACATCATAGTGATGAGTGACGAAGCACACCGCACGCAAAATGGTGTGTTTGCTGACAATCTCATGCACATGCTGCCAACGGCAAACCGTATCGGCTTCACAGGTACACCTTTACTTAGGGATGACAATATCACCGCTCGTACTTTCGGACAGTATGTGTCGGTATATGACTTCAAACGTGCCGTAGAGGATAAAGCGACTGTACCCCTCTATTACGAAAATCGCGGGGAGAAATTGCAGGAACTGAAGAATCCTGAAATAAATGCCGAGATAGCTGCACGATTAGATGAAGAGAATCTTGATCCATCACAGCAAGCCAAACTGGAGCGTGAGTTTGCTCAGGAGGTGCATCTGCTCACGGCAGAGAAGCGACTGAGAGTTGTGGCACAGGACTTTGTGCGCCATTATAGCGACCTGTGGACAAGTGGCAAGGCTATGATGGTAAGTTTCAACAAGGTAACTTGTGTCCGCATGTACAACTATGTGCAAGAATATTGGCAAAAGGAGATAAAGGCTCTGCGAAAGCGCATAGAACAAGACCCTTGGCAACAGGAAGTGCAGGAGATGAAGCGCAAACTGCAATGGATGGAAGAAACGGAAATGGCTGTTGTGGTATCGCAGGAACAGAACGAGATACAGACTTTCAAGAAATGGCGACTCGACATCACTCCACATCGTGAGATGATGGAGAAACGTGAACTGGATAAGGAGTTCAAAGATGCCGATGGTAAACTTCGTGTGGTTTTCGTTTGTGCCATGTGGTTAACAGGCTTTGACGTGAAAACGCTCTCTTGTCTCTACATAGACAAGCCAATGAAGGCGCACACCTTGATGCAGACGATTGCTCGTGCCAACCGTGTGGCAGAGGGTAAGTCGAACGGTCTTGTCATTGATTATATAGGTATTGTTAAAGCACTCCGCCAAGCACTGGCTGATTATACCGCTAATCCTGATGGCGGTGAAGGTGGCAACGACCCGACAGTCAACAAGGAAGAACTTATCAAGAACGTGTGGGAAATCATAGCCACGGCAGTAGCATTCTTGCATGACAAAGGTTTTGAATTGCAGGAACTCATTGATGCTGTGTCATTTGAGAAATTGTCGTACTTGAAGAAAGCCGCCAATCTGTTATGCGATACAGTAGAAACAAGAAAGTCATTCTGTACATTTGCCACAACATTGCTGCGACTTTGGAAATATCTTGATCGTGATGATATTACCGAAGATATGCGTAAGAAGAAGGATGCACTGGAAGCCATCTACAAGGAATTGCAGAAAAAGCGCAAGCACGCTGACATCACCGACCTGAGTGTGGCAATCAATGATATAGTTAATGAGCATCTTGAAATTGATGCACAGCAAATGATGGTTGCCGAAGGACATCGATTTGACATCAGCGGTATTGACTTTGATCTTTTGCGAAGAGAGTTCGCCAAGCGTGAAGACAAGAACCTCGTATTGCGTGACATTCAAGACCTGCTTCAAGAGCGTTTGGCTCGATTACTTGCAGAGAATCCCTCTAGAATAAACTTTTACGAAAAGTATCAAGAGATTATTCAAGCATACAACCAAGAACAGAATCGCGCCACGATAGAAAAAACTTTCGAGGAGTTGATGCACCTGTCGCAATCTCTCAGCGAAGAAGAGAAGCGTTATGTACGGGAAGGTTTCAAGAGTGACGAAGAACTCTCCCTTTACGACCTGTTGCAGAGAGACAATCTCTCGAAGCCAGAAATAAAGAAACTGAAGGATGTCGCAATTGACCTCCTTGCCAAGATTAAAGGACAGTTGGCTGGTATGGATCATCCGTTTGACAAACCTGCGACTCGTGCAACGCTAATCATCACTATCCGTGATGTACTGTGGCAGGAACTGCCCGAGAGTTATAGCGAGGAAAGCATAAACTACTACCGCGACACCATCTACAACTATGTCAGTCAAAGATATGGTGGTGCATAAAGATATTATCACGAAATATCAGGTAATCAAATTTCGCTAAATGAGGTTGAACTGGTAGAGGAGTGGGAAAAAGTTTTCGTTTTTCGTTTTTCGTCATTCGTAAAAAAGTTGTACCTTTGTTGTTTGATAGTTATAACCCTTTTTCGATAAGTCAAAATATCATATAATTCTGGTATGTATTACGTAAAGAAAACGCTTGAAATATCTTCGTGCCATCAGTTGTATCTCGACTATGAGAGCAAGTGCGAGAATTTGCATGGTCACAACTGGATGGTGAATATCTACTGCAAGGCTAAAGAACTTGACAGCAATGGCATGGTGTGTGACTTTACTCACATCAAGCAACTGGTGCACAAACGCCTCGACCACAAGAACCTCAACGAGGAACTGAAGTTTAACCCCACTGCCGAGAATATCGCACGATGGATTGTGGATACTGTGCCCAATTGCTATCGTGCCGAGGTGTGGGAGTCGCGCGACAACATGGCTGCCTACGAGAAGGACGAGGACTAACCACATCACGCAATGTATAAGGTCAACGAAATATTCTATTCGCTGCAAGGCGAGGGTTTCAACACGGGCACGGCAAGTGTGTTTGTGCGCCTGAGCGGGTGCAATCTCAAGTGCTCGTTCTGCGACACCAGCCATAGCGACGGGCGCATGATGTCGGCTCCTGCCATTGTCGAGGAGATCATGAAATACCCTCAAGCGCCTCTCATCGTGATCACTGGGGGCGAGCCCACGTTGCAACTCGATGACGACCTGGTGAAGGCTCTCAAGCTCACGGGCAAGCGCATTGCTATCGAGACCAACGGCACACGTCCTGTGCCAGCTGGCATCGACTGGATTACCCTCTCGCCGAAAACCGGGTTTGATGGCGCCGATGCTCATCCATGCACTTTGCAGCATTGCGATGAGCTCAAAGTGGTGTATCTGGGCCAGGACCTTGCACAGTATGACCACATCCAGGCTAAGCACAGGTTTTTGCAGCCGTGCTTCACTAGCGACGACGATGCACGGCTCAAGTCAATCAGCGACACCGTGGAAGCCGTGAAACGCAATCCGCAGTGGAGACTCTCTATGCAGACCCACCGCTACCTTAATATACCATAAAATTTCACGCCATGTCGATGCAACGCAAGATTATCAAGTGGACTGCAATAACTCTGGGTAGTATTGTCGTTCTCATTGTGGCAGCAACAGTTGCTCTGAACCTGCCGCCCGTGCAGCGTTACATCAAGGACACAGCACTGCAAATGCTGTGCAGGGAGTTCAACACCACCATCACGCTTGATGAGGTCGATGTGTCGGTCATCAACGGCCATGTGGGCCTCTACGGGCTCACTATCAATGATCTTGCTGGCGAGAAAATGCTTGACGTGGACACTCTTTATGCCGGGTTTGACATGTGGAAGGCGTTGACGCAACGCAAGGCCGAACTTGAGAACATAAAGCTGATAGGAGCCACTGCAAGTATTTACAAAAACCGCCCCGACAGCGCTGCCAACTACCAGTTTCTCCTCGATGCAGTGAAAAAAGATGAGGCCCAGGATGATACCGACAGCACGAAGCATGAGCCTGCGTTCCAGTTTGACATCAAAGACGCACAAGCCTGTAACCTAGACATCACATGGCAGGATCGCAGCAAGCCGGGCACATATACCAGGATCAAGCTGGAAAATGCCAAATGCGACCGTAGCAGTGATGAAACCCGCATCAGGGTGAATGGACTCACACTAGTAACCGAGAACAACAAGCCACGCAAGAACGAAGGCAAACCCAATCGCGGTGCCTTCGATGCCGGTCATCTCGACATCCTTGCCGATGCCGATGTTGTCATGCATCACAAGAAGGATCATCCCACCGAGATAGAACTCAAAGAATTGCAGGCCGAAGACCGTGGGTCGGGGTTAAAGCTCAACAGCATGCACTGCAACGCCGTTATAGACGAGGGACATGCCACCGTTCGTGACATAGAGATTGTGAGCCGCAGCACCACGCTCAGCATTGATAGCGTCAATTTCACCTTGCCCGACAGCACTCACACACTTGCCTACCAATCATCGACAGTGAAAGGCAACGTCTTGCTTGCCGACATCTCGCAGCCGTTTGCCCCGGTGCTCAAGAAGTTCAAGATGCCGCTCAATCTCTCGGTCAAGGTGAGCGGCGAAGGCCAGACGATGCGCTTTGGCGACATCGTGGTAACCAACCCCGACAAGCGTCTGTGCGTTAAGGCCAACGGCATCATCACGCCGTTAGGACACGTGGAAGAAGGGCAGCAGCGCACCATTCATTTCAACATCACCAGCATGTATGCGCGCAAAGGTGTGAAGGAGCAGATACTTGCCTATTTCCCGGTGAAGGAATCGATGATGGGACTCATTAAAAGCACCGGCGACATCAGTTATCACGGCACGCTCACTGTGCCCAAGAAGCATGTGGTGATGAACGGCACATTAAGTACCGTTGCCGGTAGTCTGGCATTCAATTTTGACATCGACAACGCCAATAAGTACCTCTCTGGTCATGCCAGTACAAACCAATTTGCACTCGGCAGAATCATCAGTGTCCCCGATTTCAAGAACATTGCCTTCGATGCGACATTCAATTTTAGTATCGCGAGCAAGAAGAAAGCCCAGGAACTACACCGTCACACGGGCAAACTGCCATTGGGGTGGGTCAAGGGCACCGCAAGTGAAGCCACCTACAAGAAGCTCACACTCCACCACATCGTGTGGGACATCACGAGCGACGGAGACATTGCGAAGGGGGTTGCCGGCATAGAAGGTAATATTGCCGACGTGATGTGTGAATTCTCCTTTGTCAACACCGACTTCGAGAAAAGCCTCAAGTGCAAGCCATCGTTCAAGTTCAACAAACTGGCCGATAAACTCAAAGGCGTGAAAGACAAAGTAAAAGACAAAATAAAGGAAAAATTCACCAGGAAGAAAACTTCCTAAATCAGATAGCCATATCCCCTGAGCTGGTCCTTGACTTTTGCCAGAGCCTTGGTCTCGATGAGAATGTGATTGCGCTCGGCACGGATTGTGTGTTCGCGTATATACTTGTCGGTCGAGAGGATGCGCAGCAGGTCATTGTTGCCAGGTAAGATTTTCATGACCGTGTAGCCTTTACCTGGCGAGAGCAAGGGATAACAACGGTTCTCAATTCCGGCATAGAATGACTTCCACACAGCCGATGGCTCGGTAGTCACGTTGTGAGTGAAAAATTCCCACTTGCGCATGATGTCATCAATGCCCTTGCAGTTTGCCATGAAAGATTCGGCAGTGACACGGTAGCGTTGCGCTCCTATCGGTTCGGCAAAGTTTTGCAGCATTGGCTCGTAGGGATTTTTCCCGTCGATAACCAGAGCACGGATGATGAGCCTTTCGGGGTCAACCTCAAAGTATTCGGTAGGTTTGTGCATGCCTGGTGCCTCGTAGGTGGCAGTGAGGCCGAACACATATTCCCCAAGCTTGGTCAAGCGCAGGTATTCAAGGCAGTTAAAGCGAGGCTCAATAGCTACCGTAGGCACGCGGTAGGCTATCTCCAGCAGGCCGTAGGTAGCGAAGAGCATGAGCAACCCCTTGCACACCGGGACGGTGATGTTATCATATATTTCCTCAACTCGCAACCGTTCATCATCAAGGCATATTCTAGAGTCGGCCACAAAATTTGAGTCGGCCACCATGATTGTGTCAATAGTAACGTCAGTAATGCTGCGTCTCAACTTGTCGAAATCATCGCACGAGAACCATTTGCCTGGTGTCATCAATCTCAACGCATCGGTAATGTTGTCAATGGCTTGTGACAGGTTGCTTTCATAAAACAAGTTGTCGCGCTTTACCGCCTTGAGGTGCGACAGCCATTCCATGGCGATGTAGTTCACGTCAACATTATGGACACATTGGGCTATTATCTCCCAGTACTGGTTGATATTCGGTCCCATTTGAGAGAAATTATGTGCAGCAAGCGATGGAATCATCACTTGTGCTACCATTTGTTTCAGCTCTTTAGTGTTGCTGTAGGGGAAAAACTCATTGAGCCCTAATTGCTTGGCAATCTTCTTTGTCGCAGTTGCGGGCATCTTGTAAGCCCCAAATTCCACTTCTCCTTGCTCCTTTATTTGGTTCAGGAGAAACAGTTGCTCGCCTATGTTCTGCTCGTTGGTGTAGAATAGCATCTTTCCGTCATTGTCAAGGTTGTCGATGGGGTGCGTTTCCTTGTCGGCAATGGCGCGGTTGTAGATGTTCCAGAGGTACCGTGGCATCCAAATGTAGGTGCTCATGCCAGTGAAGTAGTGGTAATAATAGCTGCTGATGTTGAAAATGCTAAGCAGGTTGTGGCAGATGGTGTGAGAACGGCTGTAGAAATATCTGGAATCGGCCGAAACCACTGGCTCTCCAGCAAGTTTATTTGCTTTTATATCGCTGATATAGCCTTGACGGTAGCATTGCTCCCACACGCGCTTTATGCCCTGAGGAAACGTCTTGAAAAACTCACGGAAGTTATCATCATCGCCCAGAATGATAGCGGCAGGCCATGTATAGTCATCCTTGGAGCGAGGGGCTTTATAGAGTTTCAGTAATTGTGGTATGGGCGAGGAGGGGTTGCTCTTGCTGCGCAGTGCATATCCCCTGAATGCATTTTTAATTGCTTCGCATAGTTTCTCTAGGGTGACCTTGGTGTGGGTTGACGTAAGATGTACGTAGCATTTTTTAATGTCCTCGCTCATCGCATTGAGCAGCAGCACGGGGCGGTTGTCGGGAACATTCATGTTCTCGTCCAGCGGGTTGCCGAAGAGGTCTCTGTTTATTTTCTTTGCCATAACGTTATCCAAGAATGAAGTTAATGTCCTCCTCGGTCAGAACTTTAGCCGACGAAGAGTCGCTGCCTATCAGCCCCTCAAAGAGTTCGGCCTTTTGTTGCTGCAACGTGAGTATTTTTTCCTCGATGGTGCCTTGCGCGATTATGCTGTAGGCAAGCACCTTCTGTGTCTGTCCTATGCGGTGCAGACGATTTATCGCCTGTTCCTCGGCTGCTTTGTTCCACCACGGCTCGAAGATAAACACCGTGTCGGCTGCGGTGAGGTTGAGTCCCACGCCACCAGTCTTGAGAGTCATAAGCATGACCATGCAGTCGGGAGACTTCTGGAAGGTATCAACCACCTTCTGGCGATTGGTTGTAGCACCGGTCATCTCCACATACCCAATACCCATCGCGGCAAGTCGCTCGGCGACTAACTCGATGCCAGTAAGGAAGTTGAAGAATACCACAACTTTGTGCCCATTCTCAACGGCCTCGGTGAGCGAGTCAATGAGTTGCTCGGTCTTGGGTGAGCGAATGTTGCCGTCACTGTAATTCTCGGGGATGGAGGCAATCTGTCGCAATTCGTTAAGTGCTTGGAACATCACGAACTGAGACTTCTGTATGCCCTCGCGCTTGATGTTGGAATCAATGAGGGACTTGTAGTACTTGCGTCGTTCCTCGTAGAGCTTTTGCTGCTTCTCGTTCATTTCCACATAGAGGGTTTGGTTGATGCGGTCGGGCAGTTCCTTGAGTACATCCTTCTTGAGACGGCGCAGCAGGAATGGGAAAATCTTGTGGCGCAGTTGCTTCAGGATACCCTTGTCATTCTCGCGTTGTATGGGGTAGGTGTAGCGCTGGTTAAAGTTGTCGAGAGTGCCGAACATTGCCGGGTTGAGAAAACGGAATAGTGAGTATAGCTCGGTGAGATTGTTTTCCACCGGAGTGCCGCTCAGCGCCAGTCGATGGTCGGTCTTGAGTATGTGCACCGCTTGCGCTGCCTGCGACGACACGTTCTTGATGTTCTGTGATTCATCGAGAATCACATAGTGGAACTCTTTCTTGGCAAGAGTCTCGATGTCGTTGCGCACTACGGCGTAGGTGGTGAGAATCACTTGCGCTTTCATCGCCTCCTTCAGGTCGCGGTCGGTGCCGTAGTAGGTATAGGTCTTGAGTTGAGGTGCAAATTTTTCTATCTCATTCTCCCAGTTGAAGATGAGGCTGCGCGGCATGACGATGAGCGAAGGATGCTTGACCTTGGGATAGATAGTGGCTAGCACCGTGATGGCTTGCAATGTCTTGCCCAGACCCATGTCATCGGCGAGGCAGCCGCCCAGTTTGTTGTCATAGAGATATTTGATCCACTTAACGCCTTCTTGCTGGTAGTCGCGCAATTTTGCCTTCACCTTGGGTTTAGGCAGTTTTTGTTGTCGCAGTTCATTAAATCCTTGATACACTTTGCGGTGACGCTCAAACACTTCGCCTTCAAGTCGTTCTTGCAGCAGTTCTTCTACCTCGGGCAGGTCAAAGAATGAGATGCGGATCTTTCCCCCGCGTTTCTTTGATGTGTCAAATATTCGTTCCAGTCGCCGCATGTAGTCGGCAGCGATAAGAGCTCTGTTGCCGTCGCTCAGCGTGATGTAGCGTTGCTTGCGCCATGTGTTGAGCACATCGTTGATGCTCATGGTCTCGTCGCCTATCTGCATCGTGGCATCGCCTTCGAGAAAATCAATGCCGCTCGACAGGTTTACATTAAGTCGTGGAGTGACGTGTGTCACTTTGTAGTCGCGCAGCCGTTCGGCACCGAGCAGGGCAAAGTGCTTGAGCAGGCTGGGCAGTGCGTTGAAGAGGAACGGGCCAGCGCTTTCCTCTGGCACAATGAAAAACTCACCTTCCTGGTAAATTTCTTTTCTAGCTTGCCGTGACGGTGCTTGCTCGTTGAGGATTTTGCTCAGGATTGCAACGCTCTCTTCCAGCGGGCGACGCACGATTGTTTTGAGTTCGACCACCTTGTCTATTCCTATCACGGCGTGCACTGAGAGTTTCATGCGCTCAATGAGTTCATTGTCGTTGCCTGGCAGCGAGTTTATTACTCGCAGGTACAGAGCCTTGTCGGTATCCACTTTCTCAAAACACAGCGTGGGCACAGCCTCAATAACCTCAGGGCTTTTTACGACCCGGTAGTGAGTGCGGTCAAGGTCCACATTGCTTATGTAGCTATAGAAGATACTCAAGAAATCTTCCATCGTCGATTCCTTGACATCTATATGTTTGAACAAAGCCAACTGCTGATAATTGTCACCAATAGGCTCTATGGGGTAAATTCGGTTATTCTCGCCCAGTACGAAGCTGTCGCTCAGAGGTCTGACACTGACAGCCTCATCATCGGCAATGATTGCTATATCAGTTAAGTAGATAGCTTCATCCTTAGCACCTAGGTCCGTTAGTTGAAGAGTGAGTCGTCTGACTTCGTTGTCGCTGCTTATCGATTTGCCATCGGCATCGACCAGCAAGTCGTCACACTTCTGCAGGAGATATATCATCTCGGGGTGGTTGGCAAGAGACAGCCCCTGTGCAATGTTTTCGTCCCACATCGCCTCTTCATCTTCATTGCCAAATCGCTCAATCCCTTGCATGATTGCACGCAGCGTGCCAGTGACTTCATTGCTGCCGCAAGTGGCAACATTAAGTTTGTTGTCCACAACTTTAACGTATGCACGGCCTGTCACTGCGCTGAAAAACAGCATAATGCGCAGTTTTACCACTTCGCGGCTTTGATGTTGCGAACTGATAGTGTTGCTAGTTCCTGACAGCCTATTTATGAGATAGTTTATTGAGTTGCTCATTCTCTTTTCAGTTTACTTTACTTGCTCGAGTGCTGTTTGCATTTTGTGTTTTATCTGGTTGGTGCACAGGTTTCCTATGCTGCCTTCGTGGGTGTGGTGTACCTCGCGGGTGGGCTTGTAGGTGCCTTGTTGCACTTGGTGGCCTATTTCCTTGTAGGCGTCGCGGAAGGGGGTGCCGTCGAGCACGAGGCGGTTGACGTCCTCAACTGTGAATAGATAGTCGTAACGCTTGTCGTCCAGGATATTCTCGTTGATGCGTATGTGTTGCAGCATGAAGTCGGCCATCAAGAGGCACTCGTTCATCACCTCTATTGCCGGGAAGGTGATGTCCTTCAAGAGCTGCAGGTCGCGGTGGTAGCCCAGGGGTAGGTTGGTGGTGAGCGACGATACCTCGGTGATGATGGTCTGCAGGCGGTTGCACTTGCCGCGCATGATTTCAAACACATCGGGGTTCTTCTTGTGGGGCATGATGCTCGAACCGGTCGTGAACTCGTCGGGGAACGAGATGAAGGCATAGTTCTGGCTGTTGAACAGGCACACGTCCATTGCAAATTTGCCCAGCGTCGATGCGATGGCGTTGATGGCGTAGGCCAGTGCGCGCTCGGTCTTGCCGCGGCTCATCTGTGCAGCCACCACGTTGTAGTGGAGGTCGTCGAAGCCAAGCAGCTGCGTGGTCATGGTGCGGTTCAAGGGGAACGACGAGCCATATCCGGCAGCCGACCCCAGCGGATTCTGGTTGGCAATGCGATAAGCTGCCACGATGGTCTGCACGTCGTCAATCAATGTTTCGGCGTAAGCTCCGAACCACAGTCCGAAACTTGACGGCATAGCCACTTGCAGGTGGGTGTAGCCGGGCATGAGCACGTCTTTGTGCTGTTCGCTGAGCGATAGCAGGCGCTCAAACAGGGTGTTGACGTTCTGGGCCAGCGTGCATAGTTCCTCGCGGTAGAAGAGTTTGAGGTCAACGAGCACTTGGTCGTTGCGAGAGCGGCCCGAGTGGATTTTCTTGCCCATGTCGCCCAGTCGCTGGGTGAGCAGCAGTTCCACCTGTGAGTGCACGTCCTCGATGCCGTGCTCTATGGTGAACTTACCGTCCTCGATTTCTGCTGCGATGTTGCGCAGTTCGGCGTCAAGCATGCGGTGCTCGTCGGTAGTGAGCAAACCTATGCTCTCGAGCATGGCGATGTGTGCGATCGAGCCTTGCACATCGTGTTTAGCGAGTTTGAGGTCGAGCAGGCGGTCGTTGCCCACGGTGAATGATTCAATCCACTTGTCTATGCTATATCCTTTGTCCCAGAGTTTCATATCTTTTTAAAACGAAAAACGAAGCGGCCTGCGGCCTACGAAAGACTAAAACTGCTTCGCGTTATTATTATATTTAGTTTATTATGCGTAATTTAATATTTCTCGGCAAGACGAGCAATGAAATTTTTGTAGAAGTCAATACCCTGCTCAATCTCGCTCAAGAGAATGTACTCGTCGGCGGTGTGCGAGCGGGCACTGTCGCCGGGGCCGATTTTCAACGATGGGAACGCCATCTGCGACATGTCGCTTGTAGTGGGAGACACAAAAGTGTCGCTGCCCAGTGCCACTGCGGTCAGCACCAGCCGATGGCTCTTGTCGATGGCCGATGCGCGGATGCGTGTGGAGCGTTCCTTAATGTCGCTCTTGACCACGCTGCGCACCAGCTCGATGGTCTCCTCATTGGTGTAGGCATCGGTAGTGCGTATGTCCATCACCCAGCGGCACTCGTCGGGCACCACGTTGTGTTGCGTGCCGCACTCGATCATCGTGGTGGTGAACTTGATGGGGCCTAGCAACTGTGATACTTTCTCGGGCTGATAGCTGCGCATGGCGTTGATGTCGTCCATGGCGATGTACAATGCGTTGATACCCTCGTTGCGAGCGGCATGACCTCGACGGCCACGCGCCACGCAGTCGAGCACCACGAGGCCACGCTCTCCCACTGCGGCTTGCAACTGGGTGGGCTCGCCCACCAGGGCCATGTCGATGCGTCCCAGTGCGGGAAGCAGCGCGCGGATGCCGTGCTCGCCGGTCACTTCCTCCTCGGCACTGATGGCAAGGATGATGTTGAACGGCAGCTCCTTGTTATAGAAATGCTTGAAAGCCGCGATAAGGCTCACCGCCGATGCTCCGGCGTCGTTGCTACCCAGGCCATACAGGCAGTCGCCCTTTATGGTGGGGGCAAACGGGTCGCGAGTCCACGATGCTGCGGGCTTCACGGTGTCGTGATGAGAGTTGAGCAGCAGCACGGGCTTGTCATCGTCCCAGTTAGCCGAGCGGGCATACACGTTGTTGTGTAGTCGCTGTGCGTCGATGCCCGCTTCACGCAAGTGGTCATAGATAACGGTCGCCGTGCCAGCCTCGTCGCGCGAGACCGACGGCACAGCTATGAGTTTCTTAAGTAACGCTACTGCCTGTTCCATAATTCTTATTATAAATTAAACAAATCGTCCATGGTAATCTCATTGTGGACAACATTGCTATACTTATTATGCTCAACACCAAAGGTAGTTACCATGGTGACATGAATTGCACAACGTGTGTGTGTTGATTCCTTAAAAACATTTACTTTGTTCAGCAAACCATCGGCCGTAGCCTTGTTGATTGCGTACAGGTCTCTGCTATATTTCATCTCACACACGTTGATAACATTGTCACCGCGAGCAATGAGCAGGTCAATCTGTGCCCCGGAATTGGTCCAAGAACACACATTAGATATTATTCCTCCTATACCCAACGCCCGTTTTATCTGTCCGATATGTTGTAAGCACACTCTTTCAAAAGCTAATCCCATCCAAGTGTTGTGCTCGCTCCCTAGATAAGAGTGTGTCCAATAATTCTCGTCAGCAAAAGCATTCTTGCGTATGCAGTGGTAATAGAACAATGTGTAGTTATCGACAAGTTGATATATTGCGCCTTGGCCCGTCTTGCCGAATGCCACATACTGGCGTATGAAACCGCATTCTTGCAATTCTTCAAGCACTTGGGTAAACGAACCGCCATCTACAAGTTTAGTACTTTTCAGTATCTCTTCACGAGTCAATCCAGCCTTGCGTTTAGTCAAGGCTTCGATTACCTTGATGTAGTTCTCGGGATGCTTAAACAATATGTGATATAATGCCGAGAATTCGTCCTTTAACTTCGCATCTTCACTAAAGAAAAGTTCATCAACATTCTGGGCAACGCTCAATTGCCGGTTCAAGAAACTCCAATAGTAAGGAATGCCGCCCATAATCATGTACAGCTCCAGCACATCACGTCGCTGAACATTAAGCCCCGAAACCGTAGCATATTGTTCGCACTCGGCAAGAGAGAATGGGTTTACCTTGATTTTTTCGGTAAAGCGACCGCGCAATCCTCCGTGGTTTTTCAACAGTTTTTTTGTAATCCACGATGTTGCGCTACCGCACACAATGAGCACGATATCTTTCTCCTTGCGTCCAGTGGCCCAGCCGTTCCAGAAAAGTTCCAGTGCTTCTATCATGTTGGCTCGAGGTGTATCCATCCACGGAAGTTCGTCAATGAAAAGTACCTTTTTACCCGCAGGAGCGTTGAGGATTACCTGCTTTAAGCCATCAAATGCGTCGTACCAATTTTTCGGGTCACTGCTTAATTTATGTCCTGATGCACGGAGGGAGTCGGCAAAGGCATGTAATTGAGCCCTGTAATCGCCTTGTGCGACCCCAGTATGCTGGAACGTGAACTGATAGTTAAATGTCTCTCGCACGAGATAGGTTTTACCTACTCGTCGGCGTCCATAAACCACACAAAACTGTGATTCTTCTTTATCTATCAGCCCTAGCAGTGTCTTTTGCTCCTTTTTTCTACCTATAAGCATAATTATTGAGGTGTTTATATACTACAAAGGTATAAATATTTTTTCTATAATCAGCGGAAATTGGGTGAAAAATTGTAGTTTCCGCTGATTATAGGTTAATTTTTGTGCTATATCCAGCGGAAATTGGGTGAAAAATTGTGGTTTCCGCTGATTATAGATTTCTTTACTAACCTCCTGTTACCTTATTGTGGTGCCTCGGTTGTTGCTTATGTTAGCCGAGTTCTTGATTACTACCTCGGTGACGCCTTGGGACACGGCATTGAGGGCGCCGGTGACCTTGGGGAGCATGCCCGCGGCGATGATGCCGTCGGCTTTGAGTTGCTCAAACGAGGTTTTGTCGATGGTCTCGATGAGCGACGAGGGGTCGTTGATGTCAACGAGCACGCCGTCTTTCTCAAAGCAGAATACTAACTGGGTGGGGGCAAACCGTGCGCAAGCTATTGCCACGCTTGATGCCACGCTGTCGGCGTTGGTGTTGAGCATGTTGCCCTTGCTGTCGTGGGTGAGGGCGCAAAACACAGGAGTGACGCCTATCTCAAGCAGATGCTGCATGAACTTGTGGTCCACCTTGTCACCGTCGATGTCGCCCACCCAGCCGAAGTCGATGGGCTCGGGGTTGCGCTTGTGGGCAGGGATGACGCCGGCATCAGCACCCGATAGCCCCAGTGCCTTGCAGCCGCGGGCATTGAGTGCCGCCACTATGCGCTTGTTGATGAGTCCGGCATAGACCATGGTGCACACGTCGAGCGTGTCGCGGTCGGTCACGCGACGGCCTTCTATCATCTTGGTCTCGATGCCCAGTTGCTGAGCCAGGCGTGTGGCGAGCTTGCCACCGCCGTGGATGAGAACCTTGTCGCCCTCAATGGCCGCAAAGTCATCGAGGAACTTGCCCAGCGCCTCGTCATTGTCAACGACATTGCCTCCTATCTTGAATACTTTAATCATATTATTTATAAAGGTTTAAGGGTTTAAAAGTTTAAAGGTTAAAAGGTTAGGGGAAATCGAAAAACCAAGTCGTTCATTAAGCGATTAATATTTAAACCTTTAAACGATTAAACTGTTAAACTTTTACTTTCCCAGTGCTTCGAGCATACGCTTGATGACCACTGTGGCCGAGATCTCGCGGTTGGCTGCCTCGGGGATAACCAGGCTGCGGGGGCCTTCGATGACCTCGTCGGTGACGATCATGCCGCGGCGCACGGGCAGGCAGTGCATGAAGAAGGCGTTGTCGGTCAATGCCATCTTCTGGGCGCTGACGGTCCAGTTCATGTCCTTGCTCAATATTTTGCCGTAGTTGGGATCCTCGTATGCCGACCAGTTTTTGGCATAGACGAAGTGCGCGCCTTTGAGGGCTTCGTCCTGGTCGTGGGTGATGGTTGCTCCGGCGGTGAACTTGGGGTCAAGGTCATATCCTTCAGGGTTGGCAACCACTACCTCATATCCGGCAGCGACCATCCACTGTGCGAAAGAGTTGGGCACAGCCTGCGGCAGAGCCTTGGGATGAGGAGCCCATGTGAGCACCACCTTGGGACGCTCGACGGTCTTGTGCTCCTCGATAGTGATATAGTCGGCAAAGGCTTGCAGGGGGTGTACCGTGGCGCTCTCCATGCTGAAAACGGGGCGGCCGCTATACTGGATGAACTGCTGGATGATAGCCTCGCTATAGTCTTTCTCCTTGCTGTCGAAGGTGGCAAACGAGCGCACGCCGATGAGGTCGCAGTAGCTGCCCATAACGGGGATAGCCTCGAGCAGGTGCTCGCTCTTGTCGCCGTCCATGATGACGCCGCGTTCGGTCTCGAGCTTCCATGCGCCCTGGTTCACGTCGAGCACGATGCAGTTCATACCCAGGTTCATGGCAGCCTTTTGTGTTGACAAGCGTGTGCGCAGGCTGCTGTTGAAGAAAATCATCAGCAAGGTCTTGTTGCGGCCCAGTTCCACGTGACCGTAGCGGTCGTTCTTTATCTCGATTGCCTCTTGAAACGCCTTGCGCAGGTCGCCCAAGTCGGCGGGTGAAAGGAATTGCTTCATTTGTATCTAAACTGAAAGAAATTAAAATAATTAAAATTATTTCCCCGAGTTCCCCGAGTTCCCCGAGAGGAATTACAATACTTCTTCAAAAGCTTTGAGGAACTTGTCGGCATGTTCGGTGGTGATGCCCAGTGCGGGAAGCAGGCGCACGGTGTGCTGGCCGGCGCCGCCGGTGAAGATGTGCTTGTCAAAGACAAGTTTCTTTCTCAACTCGGGAGCAGAGCCTTCAATCTCGATGCCTATCATCAGGCCGCGGCCACGCACCTCCTTGATGCCGGGCATCGCTTTAAGTTTTTCAATTAGGTAGTTGCCCACCTTCTCGGCATTGGCAACGAGGTTTTCCTCCTTGATGACGTCGAGCACTGCGATTGCCGCAGCACATGCCAGATGGTTGCCGCCGAACGTGGTGCCCAGCATGCCGCCCCAAGCCTCGAAGTGTGGAGCGATCAACACGCCGCCCACAGGGAATCCGTTGCCCATGCCCTTTGCCATAGAAATGAGGTCGGGCTTGATGCCGCTATACTGGTGGGCGAAGAAGCGACCGGTGCGGCCATAGCCACTCTGCACCTCGTCGAGAATGAGACACACACCGTGGCGTGTGGTAGCCTCGCGCAACTGACGCAAGAAGTCGTCGCCTGGCATCTGGATGCCAGCCACGCCCTGTATGCCCTCGATGATGGCAGCGCAGTATTCGCCGGTAGCAAGTTCGCGCTCAACGGCCTCGATGTCGCCCAGGGGGACGAATGTCACCTTGTCGGTCACGTTGAAGGGCGAGTTGATCTTGGGATTGTCGGTCATCTCCACAGCGCCCGATGTGCGGCCGTGGAACGCGCCCTTGAAGGCGAGTACGCGGCTCTTGCCGGTGTGGAACGAAGCCACCTTGATGGCGTTCTCGTTGGCCTCGGCGCCGCTGTTCACCATGAACAGGCTGTAATCCTTTAAGCCAGAGATCTCGCCCAGTTTCTTGGCAAGTTTCTCTTGCAGCGTGTTGATAACGCTGTTAGAGTAGAACCCCAACGTAGCCACCTGCTTGCTGATCATCTCCACATAGTGGGGATGAGCGTGACCGATGCTGATAACGGCGTGGCCGCCATAGAGGTCGAGGTATTCTGTGCCCTCGGCGTCATAGATGTAACTGCCGCAGCCCTTCACCGGCTCGACATCATATAGCGAATATACTGGAAATAAATTCATAGTTTCTTGTTTTTTAAGTTTAAGACCCGGAGATTCCGGAAACTCCGGAAACTCCGGATTAACCTTTTAACCTTTTATCAGAACGCATTCGGCTTCAATCGCAGGCCCATATCCTCGGGCAGCCCCATGGCGATGTTCATGTTCTGCACAGCCTGGCCGCTTGCGCCCTTCAAGAGGTTGTCGATGCAGCTGGTGATGAGCAGCTGCTCGCCGTGCTTCTCTACGTGGAGAAGCGCTTTGTTGGTGTTGGTCACCTGTTTGAGGTCTAGCGGACGATCGCTCACGTGGGTGAACACTGCATCTTTATAGAAGTCCTTATAGAGTGCAACGGCCTCTTCCTCGCAGAGAGTGCAACGGGTATATACGCTGGCAAAGATGCCGCGGGCAAAGTCGCCGCGCATGGGCACGAACAGGATGGGAGCCACCTCACTGCCTTGTAGCGTGGTGAGGGTGCGGCGTATCTCATGCAGGTGCTGGTGAGAGAATGCCTTATAGACGCTCAAATTGTCGTTGCGCCAGCTGAAGTGGGTCGTAGCACCCGGTTTCACGCCTGCGCCAGTGCTGCCGGTAATAGCAGTCACGTTGATGTCTTGGTGAAGCAAACCTGCCTTGGCAAGCGGGAGCAGTGACATCTGTATAGCAGTGGCAAAGCAACCGGGATTAGCGATGAGTTTGCTGCCGGCAATGCGTTCGCGCTGGAACTCGGGCAGGGCATATACATATCCGCACGACTCGTCGCGGTAGTCCTGTGCGAGGTCAATCACCACGAGTTTCTCGGGACGATCGTTAGCAGCCCAGAACTCGGCACTCTTGCCGTGTCCCATGCACAGGAACACCACATCGACTGCATTGAGGTCGTGGGTGTCGCTGAAGGTGAGGTCGGTCTCGCCGATGAGGCCGCCGTGCACCTGGGTGATGGGCAGTCCTGCCTGACTACTGCTGTGTATCCACTCAATCTCCACCCCGGGGTGGTTGAGCAGGATGCGGATAAGTTCGCCGGCGGTATATCCCGCACCGCCTATAATGCCTGTTTTGATCATATTTTTTTTACAAATTACGAAAGACGAAGGACGAAAGACGAAAGACGAAGGACGAAAGATATTTACAATTTTTCGTAGCCCGCTTGCGGGCGTTTCGTAGCAAGCAGAGCTTGCGTTTCGTTCTTCGTAGCGAAGCGTTTCGTGCGAGCTACGCTCGCTTTATCTTTTCTCGTCGGGGTGGGTGCCGTAGTAAACGCGCAGGGGGGTCGAGAGCACCTTGATGAAGCCCTTGGCCTCGTCGGCGGTCCAGCCGTGCTGTATCTCGCCATATTCGCCCAGTTTGCTCTTGCTCAGGTCGTTGTCGCTGTCCACGCCCACGGTCTCAAAGCCGTAGGGACGGAGTTTGAGGATAGCGGTGCCGGTGACGTTGCGCTGTGACGATGTGAGCATAGCCTCCATGTCGGGCATCACGGGTTCCAGATACTGGCTCTCGTGCAGGAACATGCCATACCAGTTGGCCACCTGGTCCTTCCAGTACTGCTGCCACTTGCTCAATGTGGATTTCTCGAGCAGGCGGTGAGCCTCGATGATGAGCTTGGGAGCGGCTGCCTCAAAGCCTACGCGGCCCTTGATGCCGATGATAGTGTCGCCCACGTTGGCGTCGCGGCCTATGGCGTAGCTTGCGCCTATCTCCTCAATCTTCTGGATAGCTGCAACCTTGTCGGTGAACTCCTCGTCGTTCACTGCCACGATTTCGCCCTTCTCGAAGCGGATTTTGAGCAGTGACTCCTCGGTGCGTGTCACGTGTTTGAGATAAGCCTCCTCGGGCAGACCTTGTGCGGGGTCGAGCAGTTCGCCGCCGCACACGCTGGTGCCCCAGATGCCCACGTTGTAGCTATATTTGAGCTTTGTGAAGTCGGCAAAGAAACCGTGCTCGTTGAGGTAGTCAACTTCCTCCTGACGAGAGAGAGCGTGGTCACGGGTGAGGGTGATGATCTCAATGCCGGGAGCCAGCACGAGGAAAGTCATGTCGAAGCGAATCTGGTCGTTGCCAGCGCCAGTGCTGCCGTGGGCGATGGCGTCGGCGCCTATCTCGCGTGCATAGCGAGCGATGGCGATGGCCTGGAAGATGCGCTCGCTTGATACCGAGATGGGGTAGCAGTTGTTGCGCATCACGTTGCCGAATATCATGTATTTGAGCGATTTCTCGTAGTACTCTTGTGTAACGTCGAGGGTCACATACTGCACTGCGCCCAGCTTGTAGGCATTCTCCTCGTTCTTCTTCAGCTGCTCGGGGCTGAAACCGCCGGTGTTGGCACACGCTGCATATACTTCATAACCATCCTGTGTGAGTTTCATCACAGTGTACGACGTGTCAAGGCCTCCGCTGAAGGCAACTACTACTTTCTTCTTACTCATAATTATATTGTATTTTTTGTGTTTCTAAATAAAAATTGTTTTTGTTTTTCGTAGCCCGCTTGCGGGCGTTTCGTAGCGAAGCGTTTCGTTTTTCGTTAACGTTTTACTTCAAGTGCAGGAGGCTTGCAATCTTCTCCTTGGTGCTCTTCTTTTTCTGCTCCCACTTGGGGTCGAAGATCATGGCGTTGCACAGGCAGCGTTCACGGTTGTTGCGCGTGAGCACGTCATAGTTGATGCACTCCTCGCAGCCTTTCCAGAACTCGTCGTCCTGTGTGAGCTCGGTGAGCGTGGTGGGCACGTAGCCCAGGCGCGTGTTGAGCTTCATCACCGCAAGCGATGTGGTGAGAGAGAAAATCTTGGCATAGGGGAAACGCTCGCGTGCCAGCAGGAAGGTCTTGTCCTTGATAGCCTTGGCAAGGCCCAGGTGGCGATACTCGGGGTCAACGATGAGACCGCTGGTAGCCACATAGTCGCCGTGGCTCCAACACTCGATGTAACTGAATCCTACAATGCGGTCGCCGTCGAGGGCAACAACAGCCTTTCCACCCTTCATCTTGTCGGCGACATACTCGGGTCGTCGTCGGGCAATGCCAGTTCCGCGCTGGAGCGCCGATTCGTAGATGAGTTTACAGATGGTCTCAGCATACTTTACATGCTCCTCGGTGGCATATTGCACCGTGATGTTGTTACCGTTCATTTCCTTCAATTAGTCTAAATGACTGTAAATAAGTTTAATAATATAATTACTTCACACTGCAAGAACCCTATCTTGCGCACGCACACGCGTGAAAAGACAGGGTTTTACTAAAAAATCATGTAAAATTCGCAAAAATACTTGATATCTGCAAGTGTTTTAACACAAAATTCGCCTATTTATAAAAAATAAAAGTTTTTCTATGACATCTTAAAATCTACAATATCATCTGATACACACCCTCTTGTGTGTATTATCTTGTGATTATGTTATTAATGCATCCAAGATGATGTAACACGCGACGGTCCCTCGGCGGGGATAGACCTGTTTTCGCCAGCAAAATGACATTCATGGTACATCATATAATGGCCATCGGTTACCGATATTATTTTATCGACACAGGGCAGCGACTCCTCAACAAGATTACACCAACCGCGATGATGTCTTGCAACGTTGATAAACTTGCCTATTTTCCAGTTGTCCATGAGCGTTCCGCCGGCATCCAACTTATCAAGATAAGCATGGATCACCTTTCTTATTTCGCCTGTCATATACAGTACTTTCTTGCTGCTGGTAATGTGCGGAACGAAGAATGAAACCGATGTGATTGTTGAATTTATTTTATCATTATATACATGATTTTCAATCTTTTCCATCTCAGAGAGCGACATGTTAGACTGAAATACAGGAACCTGGCACGGCAATACTTCGTAGTCAACTGTATCTCCGATACTCCAGCCCTTCGAGAGGCGTTCGGCTCTCACCTCATTGAAGCAGCGCTGATACAGAGTGTCAAAGTTATTGTCGATTTTACTCGCTCCATAGGTTGCCGACCATTGCTCCCAGTCGGCAAAGAACTGGTCGAGGTTCTCATTGGTGATTTCGCTATATTTTTCCACAAAATCGGCCTTAACCTCGGGCAATTTATATTTGTTGATGTCAATGCCCCATGCAGGCAGCATCACAAGTGCTAATAATAGGGATAACTGCTTCATAATTGAATTATGTTTTAACATTTAGGCTACAAAGGTAGTCATTTTTCAAAAAAAAAGAACTTTAAAAATTAAAAATTGCAGTTAAAATTAACATAGTGTAAATTTTGCTGGTTTCAAAAATAATTGCTACCTTTGCAGCGCAAATTTGAAAAAGCAATTGTGTAGGGGTTCTCTCCCGCAGAGATTAATAGGGAATCAGGTGGAAATCCTGAACAGTCCCGCTGCTGTAAGCTCCCTCTATTGACACTATCGCTTCACATCACAGCCACTGGTAGTAACGACTCTCAATTTAGACGACTACATCAATGACCGGGAAGGCGTGAGGCGACGGAGCAAAGTCAGAAGACCTGCCTCGACACTTGCCTTGCAATAGTTCACGTGGATATGAACTGAGGCAGAACATGACAGATTGATGTGGTCGCGAAATACCTTTTTTCACGACTTGTAGTAACCACCGCAGGACTAGAGCGCATGCTCCTGGTGTGTGCTATGTGTGTCACCCTGCTTGAAGGAGTGGTGCGTCACGGCGGTGATGTGTCGGCCATAACTGCGCGAACTTGTAAATTGAATAACAACTGTTTGTTTAACATATTAAATTTACAACGTAATGAAAAAAGTTTACATGTTTCTTTTCGCGCTTATGAGCGCAGCAACAATGGTTGCACAAAACAAGGTTCAGGTTAAGGCTGGTCCCAGCAATGCCGGCGAGTTTAAGATGGACAACATCGAGAACTGGAGCGGTGAGGGCGCTAACCGTGCGGCCCTGGCTATCAAGTGGACCGGCAGCGAATATACTTGGGTGCTTGGTTACAAGTTTGACGGTACCGACAAGACCGGTGCCGACATGGTTGCAGCTATCGTAGCCAACAATCCCAACTTTCATGCTTTGGCAGCTGGCACCAGTTATGGTCTCACTGTGGGCGGTTTTGGTTATGATGCCGATGGTGATGGCTTCACCCTGCTTGACAAGAACGGTAACGAGATGACTCCCAGTGAGAGCGGTATGTACATGATTTCAAATACAAACTTTGACGACTACACTGCTGGCGACAGCGACGACTATTGGAACAGCGGCTGGATGAGCAAGGGCTACTGGAGCTACAACCTCAGCGACGATCCCGCAACAAAGATTAGTTATGCAAGCACTGGTTGCTCAGGCCGCAAGCTCACCGACGGCTGCTGGGACATGTGGCTGTTCTCACCCTTCAGCGGTGGCAGCAACACATGGGGCGACTTCAAGGCTGTTCCCGCCGAGACTCCCACTGCTGTTGATGCTGTTGACGCTGTCAAGAGCGTAGCTTCTGTAAGCTATGTTAACCTTGCTGGCCAGGTAAGCACCGAGCCTTTCAATGGCGTGAACGTTGTGGTTACAACTTACACCGACGGCAGCAAGTCTTCTGTTAAGGTTATCAAGTAATTTACTCTTCTGGTGGGGTTCTTTCATAGACCCCACCTAATTATTATTCATATTTAAACAACACTTATGAAAAACTTCATGTTGATGCTGGCTGCCGGCTTAATGGCAGCAAACTCTTATGCTCAATACACCGACGGTGTGTTCATCGTTAACGAGGACTGGTTCGGTCACAACTCGAGCACAGTGAATTTCTACTCTTACAAGACAGGAGAGATGACCTATCGCGCCTTCCAGGAGGAGAATGAGGGCAGAACCCTGGGCAACACCACACAGTTTGCCGCTAAGGATGCCAATAACATCTACTTCTGCTCGAAGCAGAACTACGGTGAGACTGGTGGACGTTTTGACGTGGCTGATGCCAAGACTCTTAAACTCAAACATTCTATTGCAACTTTCAGCGCCAGTGGTGACACTCGCGCCTGCTTCCCTCTCAACGACAGCAAGGTGTATGTGGGTACAACCAAGGGTGTCTATGTTTACAACCCCACAACACAGGAGGTTTCAGGTCCCATCGAGGGCACAAGCGCGAAGGAACCAGGCCTGATGGAACTCGCAGGCGACAAGCTCATCGTGTGTGCACAGGGCAAGGGTGTGTATGTGATTGACACCACTACCGATGCCCTTGAGAAGACTGTTGATGTTTCTACAAGCGCTTGCGCCCTGTTCAAGGTGAATGATGACCTGTATGTGGCTGTGAACAACTGCACATGGGGCACACCCAAACCCACCAACACCGAGCAATTCATCAAGCTCGATGCAACCACATTCGAGCCCGAGACAACAACTGCCGTTCCCATGTCATGCCAGAACTCTTCGTTTGCATGGAAGAAGACTGCTCCCGCAGTAGATCATGAGAACGAGGTGCTCTACTATGCTCCTGCCGATGGCGGCAACTTCATCAGCAAGTATGACCTCAAGAGCGGAGAGTTCACCCAGGAATTCATCACTCTTCCCCAGGGCGAGACCATGTATGGCAACGTGTGCGACCTTGACCCCAACACCGGCAACATCGTTGTCGTGACATTCACCGGCTACGGCTCGCAGAAGTACTACATGCACATCTACGACAAGCAGGGCGAGGAGACTCAAGACGCACTGCTCCTTACCGACAACTACTGGTTTCCCGCTATGCTGGTATTTGCAGGTCCTGAGGTTCCAACAGGTGTTGAGGGTGTTGACGTAGTTAAGACCGTTACTGGTGTCAAGTATGTTAACCTTGCCGGTCAGGTAAGCGCTGATCCCTATGACGGTATCAATATTGTTGTTACCACTTATTCTGACGGTAGCCACACTTCGGTTAAGAAAAACATAAAGTAAAGATATAATTACGTCATAAAGATTAAAGATTATATTAGGATAAATAGTAACAATAATGGCACCCGTGCGTGACGCATAGGTGCCATTTCCTTATCTTGTGAGTTGGAATTATTTCTTGGCTTTGGGTTCGAGTGTCACGAGGTAGGCACTGAGCAGCACCAGCACGCCGGCAACGGGCTTGTCCCAGGTGAGCATTGCCTGGCCTATTGAGAACGCTACGACCGAAGCTACAACGGGTTGCAGGTTAGTGTAAGTGCTCACGGTTGTGGCGTTGATGCGTTGCAGGGCATAAGGAATCATGAAATAGCCCAGCACGGTAGCCAGCAGCACTACAAACGCTGTTGCGCCGGCAGCCTGCCATGTGCATGCGCTGGTGTAGAGCATTTGCTGCTCGGGACCTTCCATAACCAGTGTGAGAGGTACCATAACGATGGCCGAAGACAGGAATGTCCACTTCATCTGTGTCACGCTGCTATACTTTGCCGACACCTTGCGGGTGATGAGCAGGTAGATGACCCACGTGAGCAGGCTCAACAGGGCAAACCCTAGCCCCAGCAGGTTATTGATGCCATCGGTGCTCTGGCCAGTTGCACTCATATACACCATGAGCAATGCTCCGGCAAGACCGATTATCACGCCCACGGTCTTGACGCCAGTGATGCGCTCGCCCAGAGTCATCCAGGCGCCCAGCATAACGGCGATGGGACACAATGCGCCCACAAACGAGAAATAGACGGGGTTAGCATAATAGAGGCTCCACGCGGTGAACGTCTGCGACACGGCAAAACCCATCACGCCGCCCAGGATGATCGTCCACAGATCCTTGCGCTCGACCTTCTCCTTGGGCAAAAAAAATTGTATGATCCAGAAAATAATTGCTGCAAAGAAGCAACGGGTTGCGATGTAGCCCAGCGGACCCAGCCACGCCTTGCCATCGGCACTGGCGGGGACAAGCAGGAACGAACTCATGGGCACTGCCAGACCGAATATCACATTGGCCACCAGCACCGCCGCATGACCTTGAAATTTCTCGTTTTTCATAATTTGTTGTTATCAGTATGTTAAAATCAAGACCGCAAAATTATAAAAAATCTTTGAGTTACCCACCATTTTGCGAGAAAAGAAAAAGTTTTTTCGTCTTTCGTTTTTCGTCTTTCGTAAAAAAATGACTACCTTTGTAGCATTATTCAAAAAACTATCTTTTACACTCTCATGCAGCAAAAGATTATCATTCTTGACTTCGGTTCACAGACCACGCAGCTCATAGGCCGTCGGGTGCGTGAATTGAACATGTATTGCGAGATCCTTCCTTACAACAAGTTTCCAACCAATGACCCCGAGGTGATAGGCGTTATCCTGTCGGGTTCGCCGTTCTCGGTCTATGACGTGCAGGCGTTCCGTCTCGACATGTCGCCCATTCTGGGCAAGTACCCCGTGCTGGGCATCTGCTACGGTGCGCAGTACATGGCCTACACCGGCGGCGGCAACGTGGAGCCCGCAGGCAGCCGCGAGTATGGACGCCAGCAACTCACCGCCATCGACAAGTCGTGCCCGCTGTTCAACGGCTTTGACGACAACAGCCAGGTGTGGATGAGCCACGGCGACACCATCACCGCCATTCCCACGGGAGCACATGTCGTTGCAAGCACTCCGCAGGTCGAGAATGCTGCTTACTACATTCCCGATGCAGGCAACGGCAAGCCTTTGTTCGGCGTGCAGTTCCATCCCGAGGTGTTCCACAGCGTGCAGGGTACACTGCTGCTCAAGAACTTCGTGGTGGATGTGTGCGGCGGCAAGCAGGGGTGGTCGGCAGCCAACTATATCGAGACCACCGTCAAGGAGCTGCGCGAGCAGATAGGCAGCGACCGCGTGATCCTGGGCCTCTCGGGCGGAGTTGACAGTTCGGTGTGCGCTGTGCTGCTCAACCGTGCCATAGGCGACCAGCTCACTTGTATCTTCGTGGACCACGGCATGCTGCGCAAAAATGAGTTCAGCGATGTGATGAAAGACTACGAGTGCCTGGGCCTAAATGTGATAGGCGTGGACGCAAGCGATAAGTTCCTGGGCGACCTTGAGGGCGTTACCGAGCCCGAGAAGAAACGCAAGATCATAGGCCGCGACTTTGTCGAGGTGTTCAATGCCGAGGCAAAGAAGATTAAAGATGCCCGCTGGCTGGCACAGGGCACTATCTACCCCGACCGCATTGAGTCGCTCAACATCACCGGCAAGGTAATCAAGAGCCACCACAACGTGGGCGGTCTGCCCGAGGAGATGCACCTGTCGTTGTGCGAGCCTTTGAAGTGGCTCTTCAAGGACGAGGTGCGCCGCGTGGGACGCGAGCTGGGCATGCCTGAGCACCTCATCACACGCCATCCCTTCCCCGGTCCCGGTCTGGCAGTGCGCATCCTGGGTGCCATCACCCGCGAGAAGGTGCGCGTGCTGCAAGATGCCGACGACATCTACATCCGTGGCCTGCGTGACTACAAGGTGAAGTTGAGCGGTGAGGAAGCCCGCAGCGTCTTGGCTGCTGGCGTTCCTGCCAACATGGAGAACGGCGAAATAGAGGTGAGCCTCTACGACCAGATATGGCAAGCCGGAGCTATCCTGCTGAGCGAAGTGCGCAGCGTGGGCGTGATGGGCGATGAACGCACCTATGAGAATCCTGTGGCACTGCGTGCTGTCACCAGCACTGATGCCATGACCGCCGACTGGGCGCACCTTCCCTACGACTTCCTTGCACAAGTGAGCAACGACATCATCAACAAGGTGAAGGGCGTGAATCGCGTGTGCTACGACATCTCGTCAAAGCCACCTGCAACCATCGAGTGGGAGTAACGTGTTCTCCCGCAGAGAAGTCCCAGAGGACATTGAGAAATATTATTTTGAGTGCCATCAGAGGATACTATTCCTTTGATGGCATTTTGTTAGTCATAAAGACGTGTGTGTGGAATACACAATCGGTGCCGAGGCACTGGTTATTCATGTTGCTGCGAGAGCACACGATGTGTTGTGGCGCAGTCATGTGTATTGAAAGGTGTTGACTTGCGAAATCTGCTTGTTGCAAGGTAAGCCAAGGGCCTCTACGCCGGGGATGGTGCAGAGACCCTTGATGTTGGGTTTTTACTCAATTTTTATTTGTTGTTGAGGATGTGCTTGATCACAATGTTGAGGTCATCGACGTCGGTGTTCTTATCGCTGTTAAGGTCGTCATATGCCACTACTGTCACATCGCTGGTCACGCCCTTGCCGTTGGCTGTTGCGGTGATTGTCGCGGTGCCGGCGCCAACAGCTGTGATGAAGCCGCGCTCGTTGACAGTGGCCACGCTCTCGTCACTTGATGTGAATGTGAAAGTGGGCTGGGTTCCATAAGACGACTTGGGAACAATCTGCATCATCGATCCCTTGACAATCTTGAACTTGGGGATGTCAATCGATAATTGCTCCTCGGCAAGGGCGATACGGAATGTCGAGTTGGGAGAATTTATTGTAACTCCGTCACTATTGACATACTGCACATTGCTCATATTGCCTGTACCCTGGAAGAAGTTTGCGGTAGTTGTGATACCGATGGCGAATATTGGCCTTGAGCCGTCGTAAGCAGGAATGGTGCGTCCTGATGATGTGGGCATGATGGGCGCCTTGCCGGTGAGTGTGCGGTAGCCGCTTATCACCTCGTCAAGGTTCTCGCCAGCCACGAAGTAATAGTCGAGCTGCTTGGTCATCTCGCTCCACAGCGACAGTTTGCCTTGCTCGGTCTCGCTCACGAGCGCATAGGCACGCAGTCCGCAGTAGGCCTCGCCGCCGTCGGGCTTCCATTCAAGCCTGATGTTATAGCGTTTGTCTTGTTCCAGATTTACGCTGAACTTGCGGGCATTGGGGTTCCATGCAGTGCGCCATATCGTCTGGTCATCGTTGCCTGTTGCTGCCAGGTCCTCGGTGTAAACAGGCTTGCCGTCGATGTAAATGCGCTGGTATCCCGAGTAGTAGTGGCAGAAGCGGTATTCACCCGTTGCCAGCGGCTCAATCTCTCCCTCGTAAAGCACGGTGGCTTTCTCGAGCGGGAACTGCGGCAGGTTCTTGGCCGAGTTCAGGTTCTCGTAGTATATCGAGTCCTCGCGGCGCACCACAGTCTCCTGGCCGGGTGCCGAGTAGGTGCCTGTGAGCGCTCCATTGCAACCTCATTGGCTTCTTCCCTGATGTCACTGCGGGTGTGCGGCGGCTGCGGTATCACAACGAGGCTCTGTGCGTCGGCAAAGCTCTTTTCGGGAGTGGCGCTCACGCGCACAATCTTGTCGCCTAATACCTGTAGCCGCACTAGTCGCGGTTGCCCTGACTTGTCGCCGTCTAGACGCACGGTTACACTACCACGGGTTACCTCAACATTGCCTGCGCAGGCCGCAAAGGCCATAAGCACGGCTGTAACGAACAGTGTTATTTTTTTTATGCACATGATTATATATCTTCTTGTGTTTTTTCTGCGTTTTTATTGTTCCTCCAAAGTTACACAATATATTTCAAACTACCAATAGAATTGTTACTGCAGCTGATAATTTTAACCCCGGAAAATATAAGCGTGTAATTGTGAAAGAGATGCCAGGGGTTGTGGTTTCGTTAAAATAATAGTAACTTTGCAGTGTAAAAACGTGCTACTCTCATGATTCTGAACATAAAAAACATGGTGTGCCAGCGATGCGTGATGACTGTGGCTGCTATCCTTAACGAGGCGGGCATCAGTGCTACACGTGTCGGCATGGGCGTGGTGGAGACCGATGGCGAACTTGCCCCTGACGTAGTTCGGGACTTGGAGACTCGTCTGCTTGCCGTCGGTTTCGAGCTGCTTCACGACCGCGAGGATGCGATGGTGGAGCGCATCAAGGCGTCGCTCATCGACCTTGCTCGCCGCGACGACGGGAAAAATCACAAGCTGTCGGTCGAACTGCCCCGGCTGCTGGGAATGGAGTATAAGCAGCTCGCAGCTATATTCAGCGCCCACGAGGGCCGCACCGTTGAGAAATACTTCATCACACACAAGGTGGAGCGCATCAAGGAACTTCTCACCTATGGCGAACTCACCGTGAGCGAGATAGCCTACCGGCTGGGATATAGCAGTGTGGCACACATGTCCACCCAGTTCAAGCAACTCACCGGCCTCACCCCCACGGCATGGCGCACCTCACAATCCCCCCGCACCGCCCTCGACAAGGTGTAGTCTCCCACAAAGACGTTGTTCTTATATTTTTGAGGAATTGACATTACCTTTTTATGTTTATAGCCATTTTTCTTATATTATTTTGTAATTTTGCAGAACCAGCCGTGTCCCCGGTTTGTTTTTAATGGAAAAGGACCAAGACAGGAATGCTGGTGAAAAATAAAATCACTCACCAAGGTATCCAATTCATTACATTTGAGTTGGAAAGTTTAAATAATTGAATGCAAATAAATAACATGGGAAAGAGTATAACAATAATAGATACTTCTTTGGTCAATGATATAAGGGGTATTGTGGAGCATGGCCGCAAGATGGGGTATCAAGCGGTGAACAGTGTGATGATAAGCACTTACTGGCAAATAGGTAAACGCATTGTTGAAGAAGAACAAAAGGGAAACGGCAGAGCTGATTATGGCAAACAGATGATAAAAAAGTTGGCCGAAACGCTTACTTTGGAATTAGGAAATGGTTTTTCTGAAAGATACCTTCGGTCATTTAGACAGTTTTATATGATGTTACCTGATTGTGAGATTTGGAAATCGCGATTTCCAAATCTCACTTGGACACATGTCTATCACACTTTGCGACTAAAAGACACAAAAAAGGCTTTATGGTATTTAGAACAAGCATCAAGCCAGATGTGGAGTGTGCGCACATTGAATAGAAATATAGATACGCAATTCTACGAGAGGCATTTGTGCACACCATTACTACATGCCATTCAAGAAGATGAAGACAAACAGTCGGTGGCCGAAATGGTAAAAAGTCCTGTTGTTGCTGAATTTCTAGGTTTTAAACAAGATTCATCATTCTCTGAAACCGATTTGGAAAACGCTATTATCAGCCATCTTCAGGATTTTCTCATGGAGATGGGCCGTGGTTTTGCGTTCATAAAACGACAGCAATTAATTAGAACCAGTAGCCAAGACTACTACATTGACCTTGTGTTCTATAATGTCATACTTAAGTGTTATGTTCTTGTAGATTTAAAAACCTCAAAGATAACACATCAAGATGTGGGGCAAATGGACATGTACAGACGAATGTACGATGAACTGAAACGTACCGAAGGTGACAACCCTACCATAGGTATAGTGTTGTGTTCCGAAACCGATGAGGATATTGCTCGCTATTCAATTCTCAACGAGTCGGATCACATGTTTCAAGCAAAATATATGCATTACATGCCTACACAAGAGGAGCTGAAATTAGAAATTGAAAAGGAAAAGCAAAATTTCCTTATTCAGCAAAAGGCGTTAATAAAATAGTGATTCCATGACATCTGTTTCTAGAAATTGGAGAGGAAGAATACTAGAATAATCTTGTAACAAATAATGAAAATAATGTAACGGCACTATGGCGGTGTCGTTGTAACTTTGCACCGTGAAACTAGCGCTAACCTTGAGCTAACACACCCTCTTGAGCTAACGCTTAAGGAACCGTGGTTGCCAGTTTTCGTAGCGCAGCGTTTCGTAGCCCGCAGGGCGTTTCGTTTTTCGTAAAAAAAAAGACTTATGGAATATATCAATGCTTTACTCACGATGCTCAATGGCATGTCGCCCTATCTGGTGCTGGGATTTCTCATCGCTGGCGTGCTGCATGCCTTTGTGCCGAGTGCCATATATTCACGTTACTTGGCAGGCACTGGCATCAAGTCGGTGCTCACGGCGGCAGCCATAGGAGTGCCGTTGCCCTTGTGCTCGTGCGGCGTGCTGCCCACTGCGGTGTCACTGCGACGCAACGGTGCCTCGCGTGCAGCCACCACTTCGTTTCTCATTGCCACACCGCAAACTGGTGTGGACTCGATTGCTGCCACTTACAGCATGATGGGACTCCCGTTTGCCTTCCTGCGCCCTGTCGCGGCACTGGTGACGGCTCTGCTGGGCGGATCGGTGCTGGGCATGCTCGAGAAACGCGGCGTGCTCGATGGTGAGAACGTAGATGGCGACGACGGCCAGCAGACCGAGGCTTTGCCTGCAACGCTGTGGGGCAGGGTAGTGGAGACCTTGCGATATGGTCTCGTGGAGATGATGCAAAACATAGGCAAATGGCTGGTGCTGGGACTCGTCATTGCCACACTCATCACCGTGTGGGTGCCCGATGATTTCTTCACTACTTACGCTAGCAACCACTTCCTCAACATGCTTGTCGTGGTAGTAATTGCGGTGCCCATGTATGTGTGCGCCACGGGATCAATCCCCATTGCCGCTGCGCTGATGATGAAAGGTCTGTCGCCCGGTTGCGCTCTGGTGATGCTCATGGCGGGGCCGGCGGCCAACGTGGCGTCGATGCTTGTTGTGGGGCGTGCTCTGGGCAAGCGTGCAGCTGCGGTCTATCTGGCCTCTATCGTGGCGGGTGCCATGGGTTTTGGCATGGTTATCGACTACTGGCCAGGCTTGCAGCAGTTGGTAGCAAGTGCCATGCCCGAGTGCATGAAGTGCCACCACAGCGAGGTGTCGTGGCTCAACGCCCTGTGCAGCACGGTGATAGTAGTGATGATTGCCGTGGGCTTCATCACCAAATACAGAAAATCATATTTACTAACCAAAAATAAAACAAACAGGATGAACGAATACAAGATTAACGGCATGATGTGCAACCACTGCAAGATGGCAGTAGAAAAAGGCCTCGCAACAGTTGAAGGCGTGGAGAAAGTAACAGTGGATCTCGCCAAGGGCGTAGCCTATGTCGAAGGCACCGCAACTCCCGACGCCATACGCGCCAAAGTCACCGCGCTGGGTTACGAAAACGCATGATAGAGGCAACCCCCCGGGTGCGCGATGGTAGTGTTCCGTCCCGGGTGTTACTGCTTGATGAGCTTGCCGTTGCGTATCACTAGGCCTGGTGTTGTGGCGGGGACTTCAATGCCTTGCAGGTTGTAGGTCTTGCCGGTGGCGGCGGGCTCGGTGTGGAGGTCGCTGACCGGGGTGACGATGGGGCTGCCTATGTTCTTTTCCAGCCACGCTAGTTTAGTTTTGAACCAGTTCTTTTGTGTCACCAGGTTGCTTGCTACCGAGACGAAGGTGTTGCCATAGGTGTCGCACACAAAGTGTCGCGAAGCATTGATTGCAGTGGCATTCTCGGCCGAGAACCCGTCGAGCATGGTGGTCATAACGGAACCCAGAAGTGGCTTGACGTGTGCCCACTTTGAGATGTAGATATTGCTGAAAACGGGATTGGGACTGTTGAAAAGGTTTTCAAAATAGTAGTCGGCGCCCGAATGGTAGCGCGAGAAACTGCCTGTCATCTGCCGTGACGAGTCAAAGTCCCACAGGTTGCCCATGATGAGCTTTGTGTCGGGAGTGTTGTCATACTTTGTCACATAGAGATTAGACCCGCCCGAGTCCCAGGTGCCCAGGATGTCGTGTGCAAGCAGCCACGAGGCAAACGACTCGATGTCAATATATTCGTCATAGGTGCCCTGCTTTATCGACTTCTCGGCATCGATGAGATACTGCTTGATGTAGTTGATCTGCTCCTCGGTGACCTCGTCGCTCTCGGGATACTTGAAGGTGTAGCCGTAGCGGTTGTCGGTAAAATAGTAAGTCTTGAAATAGAGGTCTTCGTTCCACCAGTAGGCGTCGCGTTCCACGATGTAGCCTTTCTTGCTCACGTTGAGGCGGCAGTCGGTGTTGCGCTTCACGTTCTCAATGAGCAGGTACAGTCCCTGGTATGTGCCGTTGATAAACACGTTGCAATACTTGTATTGTGGTGTCCATTGCATGCCCATGAGTTCGTTGATCATAAGGCCCGCCACAGTGTTGAGATTGCGGTCGTCGCGCAGCAGTCGCCAGTCCTTGTCGATGTATATGTCGTTGTCGCGGAACAGCAGGTCGGCTTTCTGCTGCAGCTTGATTTTGTAAGGTTTAGGATCTTTCCATGCGCTTGAATTGCCCGACACGCGCACCGTCATGCCGCTTTCCCCTTTCTGGTAGTCACCGCTGTTATAGAGCGTGTCGCCCAGCAGCGTCACCACCAGGCGGCCGGGTATCTTCTCGGCATTAGTGATGCCATTGCCAAATGCTCCGACGGGGTGGTCCACAAGTTCGCATGTAGGCATCACGCTATCGACAGTGGTGATGTCGAGAACGAGCATATCTACCGTGTTGGCCGTGTCACGTGTGATGACAACCTCTGCCTGGCCCCAAGCCAGCAAAGTCGTCAATGTGGTTGCCAATGCCAGTAATATTTTTTTCATGCGAGAATATGCCTTTATTTGCCTAGTGACTAGCAAAGTTACAACTATTTTCTTTAAAACAAAAACATTTTCAAGAAAAACCAGGCTATTTGTTTCCTCAACCTGCCTCAACCTGCCTCAACCAGTCCCAGTAATTCGTCATAGATGCCTGGGGCTGCCACCAGGATGCTGCGGTTGCGGTCGTGGCGGAAGTCGGTCCACTGCGCTCCGGCTTCGCTGGCGATGAGCAGCGCGGCACACACGTCCCACTCGTTGAGCGACATTTCCCAGTAGCCGTCGAGAAAACCTGCTGCCACATAGCAGATGTCGAGCGCTGCCGACCCCAGCCGGCGCAATCCTCTCACCACGGGTATCACACGGCTCGCCGCCGCAATGTTGTTGTCGGGGTTCACCGCTTTGTCGTAGGGGAAACCTGTTGAGACCACAGCCTGTTCGAGCAATGTCTTGCTGCCGCACTTGATGGGGTTGCCGCCTAGCAACGCACCGCCACCTTTCACCGCAGTGAACATCTCGCCCAGCGCAGGGGCATAGACCACGCCCACCACGGTCTCGCCATTGTGTTTCACGCCTATCGACACATTGAACAGCGGCAGTCCGTTGCTGTAATTGGTGGTGCCGTCAAGCGGGTCTATCACCCACTGCCACTCGCTGTCGCCCTCGTGCAGGCCGCTTTCCTCGCTCAGGATAGAGTGGCCGGGATACAGGCGGTTGATTGCATCTACCACGATGCGCTCGCTTGCCTTGTCGGCCGCGGTGACCACGTCAAATGCGTTCTGCTTTTCCACAATATCGAGGTGGCCCGAGCGATACAGTCTCATCTGCGCCTCGCCAGCCTCGCGCGCCATTGCCACAGCGTCGCCCAGTATCTTGTTAAGTGTGTCCATTGTCACATTATATAGTTATTCTTGATAAGTAAACTCTTCATACCTATTTTGTCTTTTTTGTTATATACATTAATATCGCTGTAAAAGAAGAGCCTAATAAAGCTAATGCCATATCTTTCTGAGCATCCCACATATCGCCTTGCTGACCGTTATAATTATTGGCAGCTTCTGTTGTCATTACGATAGTAAGTACCCATTCGAATAGTTCATAAATCATACTGCCGGTTTGTATAATCATCCAAGCAGTAACAATTGCGGTGCCCTTAGAACATCTCATTTTCTTCTCGGCTATCTGGCTGAACATAGGCACCATCAGTAAGCCAAAAGAGAAATGTACTAATCTATCATAGTGGTTACGTGTTGTGCTCAACAATTCATTTATGCTGACTCCGCATAATTGTTTTGTGAATTCATCGTATGGCACATAAGAATAAATGTATCTTGCTCCAATGATGTGTAAGGTCGTAAACAATGCCAAACCAATAAACGAAATTTTTCCCAAGTAGTTCTTTTTGATATCAATTAACATCAAAAGAACCAATAGAGCAGTACCTATATGTTGCAGGAATTGCTCTTCTGGATATAAGGGATTGATGCAAGTAATTATTGTAAAAACAACAATAGAAGCAACTATTAACAACTTGTATTTTGCAATCATATTTGTATTATTTGAAAGTTTTCTATTGATACGATTATACCGATAGTGTCATTCTACTTTTGTTTAGTATGTTATGAAAGTACAAAATTGTCAATGAAATTTGTTATTCTTTGCAATAGGTATTTTGATACTTCTCGTTCCAGTCAAACTGGAGCAGTTCGTCGTTGGTGCAGTCGTCGTTCAGGCAGATGTCGGCCAAACTGGGACTTGTCAGCCCTAGGTCATTATAGTGGTTTTTTAAGTGAATGAGATGTGTTCTTATCACACTGTGGGTCAGCGACATATATTTCTGCTTTAACGCCTTGTCTGCAAGCTTGACAGGGATGCTGCGGCGATAGCTGACCCATTGATGAAAAGCCGTCCTGTACTTGTTGGCAATGGAAGCATTGTTCTTGGAGCGGCTTTCATTGATTTGATTGTAATCTTCCACCACATCTTTCAGCTCGCGGTCGAAGATGCCCAGCGCAGCATCGATGCCGGGACGTTCCTCAAACTTGCCTCCTAGGATTGCCGTGAACAAGCCGCGCTCAAATGCCTTGTCTTCTTCACCGAGTTGCTCGCTAACTACCCATCCGCCCGAGCCTTCGGTACACAATACAACCTGGTCGCACATGTCATAGAGAGCTTTGCTCAAGGCGCGGTACATTTTCAGTTCCTTGTCGATGTTGATGGACTTGTTTTTAGCGAACATTCGCCTTGCCTCCTGTTCATAGAGCCACGTCACATAGTCGGCAAAGAGCGATTTTGTGCCAGAGCTCACCAGCATGCTCATGTTATCGTCAGATTGATACTTGCTGAAGTCAAACTTTTCGTTGCACACCTTTTCCACCTGCTCGATAGCCTTCACGCGGTCTTTGGACAGCTTGATCCCGGTGTCGGTCAGGTACTTGCTCACGTGCTTATCTATCACGGAAAAATCCACGTCGCCTTCCTTCTGCTGCTCCTGCATGCACATGTTCACCACATCCCATTCCTGCGGATGCTCTTTCTTGAACTGCTCGGGAAGCCAGTATGACTCTCCGTCGTCTTCTCCGTTGCCTGCTGCAACGTTATTTGTTGCCACGCTATCGTTCACTGCCGCCACGCCCGTATTCTCTTGCGTGCCGGTCTTTCCAATACACGAGCACAACGCCAGTGCCATTCCTGCATATACTAATAAGTGTATTTTCATCGCCGTAAATGTTATCATGTTATTGTTGTAATTGCAAAGGTACAAATATTCTAAACACCAACGTCGGTTTTAACTTTATTTTTATTTGAAGGGGAGAAATAGTAACTATACTCCAATGGCACACCCCGCGCGGATCTCATAGATCTCACTGATTTTTTCATTGAAAATTATTGTTGTCCGGTAAAAAAAGAAAATATTTATATTTTGATTTTTATGCTTCGCTTAGAAAATAGCTTGCTCCGCGAGCAAAATGGAATTACATCACAGATAGTGTATTATCATTTTGAGGACAGAGTCCTCTATTTTAAGGGAAGTTCGCTGGTCGCGGCACGGGCTTTGCCCACTTACCGCTGCTCACTCCCTTGAGCACGGTTCTTGGCGTGAGCCATATATACTAAAAAAATCATTTTCTTTTTTATTTTATAGCAAGCACCGATTATACCAAAGTGTCGTAACTGGCAGTATTTGGAGAAGTTAGAACAACTCTCACAATTTTAACCGGACAGCAATAATTGAATATATATATATATTGTAGATTTTTTAGACCTCAGTCGTAACTTTGGTTAACCGCTGGTCGTACACCTGCGGGGAGTTAGAATAGGGAATACTATGTGAACAACTCATCACATGTCACTATCTTCTGAACCTTGCCACTGTGTTTGCCCTGTACAAGCCCAAAGGTGGTTATAAGGGTAAGATGCACCTGTTGTTTTGGGGATAGTGTTTCTTTGAGTTTCTCTATGCGATTCAACAATTTCAGCTCTTCGTATTTGTCTATTGAGTAGAGCCCACTGTAGAATTTCATCTCGCAAAGATTTACTATGTTGTCATTGCGGTTGATGAGCAGGTCAACCTGTGCACCTGTCTTTGTTTCAGTACCGGCTATGTTCCATGCTGAGACAGATGACTTCACACCGCCTATTTCGAGAGCTCTCTTAATCTGGACAATGTGTTGCCAACAAACCTGTTCGAAGGCAACACCTTTCCAAACCTTCATAATGTCCGATGTGAAGTTGTCGTTGAAATATGATGCGTTATCCTGGTTTGGCTCTACGTGCTTTAGCCAGAACAGACAGAAGTTGTCAATAAGTTTGTAGTATTCTCCAGTCCCTTTGCCGTAAGGACTGTAGCGAAGTATGAAGTCACTCTCTGCCAGTGCAGTCAGAGTATCACTCAATCCACCACCAAGAGGCAAACCTGTGGCATTGGCTATCTCTTCTCGTGTGAAACCGTAGTTGCGATTCGCGAGAAGACGAATAATCTTCTTGCAATCCTCTGCATTTGTGAAGATAGCATTGAATAGTCGGTTGAACTCGTCCTTGAGTCGAGGTCTGTTGCCAAAAAGGATCATGTCACTGTTTCTCTCGAAGCTATAACCCTTACGGAAATAGCTCAGATAGTATGGAATGCCTCCAAACACCATGTACGACTGTACAATATCGTATCGAGACAATTCTATGTTTTCGTGGTTGAAGTATTCTTCGCACTCCTTCAGAGTGAAAGGATAAACCTTGATCTCGTCAGTAAGGCGACCATACAAACCGCCTTTGTTTCTTGACAGGTATTTTAACATCCAGGTTGTAGCACTGCCACATACAACAAGCATGACATTGTCATGGTGGTTGCACCAACCGTTCCAGAAGTTCTCAAATGCTGATAAGAATCGGCTTCGTGGAGTGTCCATCCATGGCAATTCGTCTATGAAGATCACCATGCGTTCACCATTGTCAAGTTTTTGCAGGAGTTGTTCCAGTTGGAAGAAAGCCTCCATCCACGACTTTGGTTGCTTGTAGCCTTCAAGTCCATGGTTCAACATTGAATAATAGAAACTCTCCAACTGAGTTTTCATTCTGTTCTTCTCGTCCTCCTGATCTATAGGCGATACACCTGTATGCTGAAAGGTGAACTTTCCTTTCAGTGCCTGCTTGATGAGAAAAGTCTTGCCGACACGTCTTCTGCCATATACAGCGACAAATTCTGGACGATCGCTATTGTAGAGCCTTTCAAGTTCCTCTACCTCTTGTTTTCTTCCCGTAATGGTACTCATAGTGCTTTAATTTTGCCGCAAAGGTAATAATAATATACCAATCGGCAAAATAAGATATGCTTTATTCTGCCGATTGCGTGATTTTTTATCAATGTTGGCATTTTATAAATGGGTCGCTTGTGCGTCAGTTGTCATTTCACATAGACGGCGCGGATGGGGCATCCAGAGCCGGGCGACTCTGAACCTATCTGGCACTTGAAGGTGTCGTCATCTTGTTGCCACAGGTTGAGCGTTACGGCCTCGAACCCCACTTGGTACATCCAGCTGTCGGTGATTTCGCCTGTCTGGTAGAAAGCGCATTGTCCAGCCTGACTGCGGCCGTAGTTGTACATCAGGCCGGTGAGGGGCAGGAAGATGCAGTTGCCGTTGGGCCCGCGCAGACGGAATCCTGGTTGGTTCTTGACTACGTCAAACTCGTGTGTGCAGTTTTCCCACAGTTCGGTGATTTCGGCTGTTGTGGGCATGCGCCAGTTCTTACCCATCTTGATGGTTGCGACGTCGAGCTTGGTGCCGCTGATGTTCTCTTTGGGGCATCCCTTGCCACCCATGTTGCCCTTGTTGCCGTAGCGGTAGAGCCCGCCATAGGCCTCGGGAGCCTCGGCGCCCACGTTGCGGTCGGCCCACAGTGTGCCGCTGGGCAGCCCCATGTCGATTGCCTTGGCATTAGTTACGGCGCATCCGGCTGTGGGGGCGTTCTTGCCCATCGTGTTAGTGACTCTCTTGGTGGCTTTCTTTGCCGGTGTCGCTGCATGGGCTGTTACCGAGCATGTTAACAGCATTGCAAGTGCTGTGATGATTGTAAATCTGAAATGTTTCATCCTTAATTCCGGTTAATAGTTTTATAAAGTCCAGAGCAACAAAATTGCCCGGAATGTTGCCTTGCCAGGTTTATCGCTCACCCTGGAGTTGCAAAATCAAAACAAGCTAAACATGGCATGACATGGCAAAGGTAGCAATAAAATTTGACAAACACATCTCCCTTGGCAGTATTTTTCAATAAATTATGGTGTATTTTTGATGTAAGCACACCGGGGGGATAACGAAAAAGCCAACCAGTCGCTGTGACTGATTGGCTTTACGTCGGGGTACCTGGATTCGAACCAGGGACCTCCTGCTCCCAAAGCAGGCGCGCTAACCGGACTGCGCTACACCCCGAAAATGGATTATTTCCACTTTAGCGACTGCAAAGGTACGCCTTTTTTTCTTAACACCAAATGTTTTTTCTAGTTTTTTTGCTATTTTGCTCCATTTTTATTGCAAAAATGAACGACAATGTGAGCGAAATGTAGTAACTTTGCAATTTGGTAACGTGTGCAACCTCGCGCCTACGCGTGGCATGGGCACACCATACCGCTGAACGATTCAAAATTAAACAATTATATAACTACACTATGTACAGAACTAAAACATGTGGTGAGCTTCGCCAAGCCAATGTGGGCGAAGTAGTTACCCTGGCAGGATGGGTGCAGCGCACCCGCAAGATGGGCGGCATGACATTTGTGAACTTGCGCGACCGTTACGGTATCACACAAATCGTGTTCAACAACGAGGTTAATGCTCCTCTGTGTGAGGCTGCAAATCACCTGGGTCGTGAATTCGTTGTGCAGATCACTGGTAAGGTTGAGGAACGTTCTAGCAAGAATGCTAACATTCCCACCGGCGACATCGAGATTATCGCCCAGGAACTCAACGTGCTCAACGAGAGCGCCACTCCTCCTTTCACTATCGAGGACAACACCGACGGCGGCGACGACCTGCGCATGAAATACCGTTACCTGGACCTGCGACGCAACGCCGTGCGCAAGAACCTCGAACTGCGTCACCGCATGACTATCCTCATTCGCAACTTCCTCGACTCTCGCGACTTCATCGAGGTTGAGACTCCCATTCTCATCGGTTCTACTCCCGAGGGCGCACGTGACTTCGTGGTTCCCTCTCGCATGAACCCTGGTCAGTTCTATGCTCTGCCCCAGAGCCCCCAGACGCTCAAGCAGCTGCTCATGGTTGCCGGTTTCGACCGTTACTTCCAGATTGCAAAGTGCTTCCGCGATGAGGACCTGCGCGCCGACCGTCAGCCCGAGTTCACCCAGATTGACTGCGAGATGAGCTACGTTGACCAGGAGGATGTAATCGAGGTATTTGAGGGAATGGCTCGCCACCTGTTCAAGGAGGTGCGTGGCGTTGACCTGCCCGAGAAGCTCCAGCAGATGACATGGCACGACGCTATGCGTCTCTATGGTAGCGACAAGCCCGACTTGCGATTTGGCATGACATTCGTTGAACTCAAGGACACATTTGCCGGCAAGGCCGACTTCGCCGTGTTCAACGAGGCTGCCTACATAGGCGGTATCTGCGTTCCCGGCTGTGCCGACTATTCACGCAAGCAGCTCGATGAACTCACTAACTTCGTGAAGCGTCCGCAGGTGGGTGCCAAGGGTCTTGTTTACATCAAGTATAATGCCGACGGCACTATCAAGTCAAGCATCGACAAGTTCTACACTCCCGAGCAGTTGCTCGAGGTTAAGGAGGCTATGGGTGCAAAGGACGGCGACCTCGTGCTCATCTTGAGCGGCGACAACGCCAACAAGACTCGCGTGCAGCTGTGCTCGCTGCGTCTCGAAATGGGCGAGCGCCTGGGTCTGCGCGACAAGGACAAGTTTGAGTGCCTGTGGATTGTTGACTTCCCCTTGTTTGAGTGGAGCGAAGAGGAACAGCGCCTCATGTCAACACACCACCCGTTCACAAAGCCCAATCCCGAGGATATACCCTTGCTCGACACTGATCCTGCCAAGGTGCGCGCTATGGCCTACGACTTCGTGTGCAACGGCATCGAGGTGGGCGGCGGCAGCCTCCGTATCCACGACGGCAAGTTGCAGGCTAAGATGTTTGAGGTGCTCGGATTCACCCCCGAGAAGGCTATGGCACAGTTCGGCTTCCTGATCAATGCCTTCAAGTATGGTGCACCCCCTCACGCAGGTCTCGCATTCGGTCTCGACCGCTTTGTTTCGATCATGGCCGGCCTCGACAGCATACGTGACTGCATCGCATTCCCCAAGAACAACAGCGGTCGCGACGTGATGCTCGACGCTCCCAGCGCCATCGACCAGGCACAGCTCGACGAGCTGCTGCTCGACTTGAGAACCCCCGAGGCTTAATCAGCAGCCTCGACAACAGACTGCAACACAACGCAATGAAGATAAGAGATATCGCAAGCATGATAGAGCAGCGCGCGCCGCTGCACATGCAAGAAGATTATGACAACGCCGGCATGCAGGTGGGATGCCTTGACGATACCGTCAAGGGCATCCTGCTGTGCACCGATGTGTCGCTCGACATCGTCGATGAAGCCATCGAGGGCGGTTATAACCTCATTATCTCTCATCACCCGCTCATCTTCCGCGGACTCAAGAAAATCACCGGACGCACCATCGTCGAGAGCATTGTGGCACGCGCCATCAAGCACGACATCAACATCTACTGCGCCCACACCAACATGGACAACACGCCCGGCGGCGTGTCGTGGCGCATGGCAAGCAAGCTGGGAATGACCGACGTGACCATCCTGGATCCACATCCCACTGGCGACACGCTTGCCGACGGCATGCCCGTCCTGGCAGGATGCGGCGTGGTGGGCAATGTCACGCCCATGCCGGCGCCCCTCTTCCTCAAGCTGCTCAAAGACACCTTCGAGGTGGGAGCGGTGCGCTACAGCGGATGCACTGACAAGACCATCACCCGCGTGGCACTGTGTGGCGGAGCCGGAGGGTTCCTCGTTGACAAGGCCGTGAGCTGCAATGCCGACGTCTTTGTCACTGCCGACCTGAGGTATCACGATTTTCTCGACCACAACCGCGAGATTCTCATGGCCGACATAGGGCACTACGAGAGCGAGCACTACACAAAAGAGATTTTTTTAGAGATTATTCAAGAAAAAAATCCTAACTTTGCAGTCGCTTTTGCAAAAAACGAAAAAAATCAGATTCAATTCTACATATAAACAACATTTATGGCTAGACAAGAAAAAGAAATGTCGGTAGAGGACCGCCTGAAAGCGCTCTATCACCTGCAGAAAATCCTTTCAGAAGTTGACCGCATCAAGACCCTGCGTGGCGAGCTTCCCCTTGAAGTTCAAGACCTCGAGGACGGTATCGCCGGTCTCCACACTCGCATCGCGAAGTTTGAAGAAGACATCGTGGGCTTCAACGAGGAAATCAACTACCAGCAGGGTGAACGCGATAACAACCTCGCCCTCATCGACAAGTACACAGCCGACCTCGACCGCGTGCGCAACAACCGCGAGTATGACAACCTCACCAAGGAAATTGAGTATGCTAGACTCAATGTCGAACTCGCCGATAAGAAAATACGCGAAGCCAACGAGAAGATTGAGCGCGTGAAGGCTGAAATCATCAAGGTCAACGAGCAACTCGACGACGACGAGCACGTACTGACCGAGAAGACTGCCGAATTGAGCGAAATCGTTTCAGAGACCAAGCAAGACGAGGAGAAACTGCGCGAGCAGGCCAAGAAGCTCGAGAACAAGATCGAAGCTCGCCTCCTCACCGCCTTCAAGCGCATTCGCAAGAACGCTCGCAACGGTCTGGGTATCGTCTATGTACAGCGCAACGCCTGCGGTGGTTGCTTCAACCGCATCCCTGCACAGCGCCAGATGGAAATCAAGATGCACAAGAAAATCATCGTGTGTGAGTATTGCGGACGCATCTTGGTTGACCCCGCTCTGGCAGGCGTGAGCGAAGCCGACGCAAAGAACGCCTAAACTCGACACCACCACACTCGGGGTAGGGAAGATGTGTCAAAACAATCGAAATGGCAACGCGCTGAATGCGCAATGCACGCTTTGACACACCATCCTCCCGCCAGTGGGGGCGAGAAAGTGGCATTACTTTGTGAGGCTGTTAACGGGTATCGCGACAACAAGCATCGCGACGCTCGGGTATCATGCTTTATATCTAAATAATAACAATCTGTTCAATATCTAATTGAATATCAATCCAATGAACGGACCAGGCAAATTATATTTCCGCTACGGCACCATGGGCTCGGCCAAGACTGCGCTGCTGCTCACACAGGCCTATAATTTCGAGGAAAGAGGCATGCAATACATGTGCTTCAAACCCATCATCGACGACCGCGAGAAGGACAACGTGATAAGGTCAAGAATAGGCATAGAGCGCAAGTGTGAATGGATTTACCCCGACACCGATATTTATGAGCTCGTGAAGGGGCTCTATGAGGAAACCCTCGTGCTCAAAGACTGGATTCTCATCGACGAGGCACAGTTCTTGACCGAGGCGCAGGTTGACCAGCTCTCACGCATCGTGGACGACTACGGCACCAATGTGGTGTGCTATGGCTTGCGCACCGACTTCCAGTCGCATGTGTTTGAGGGGTCACGCCGTCTCTTCGAACTTGCCGACTCTATCGATGAGATCAAATCGACATGCTCGTGTGGCCGCAAGACCATTATCAATGCCCGCATCGACGGCCAGGGAAACATCGTCACCGACGGCGCCCAGGTCGAGATAGGCGGCGACGACAAGTATGTAGCGCTGTGCCGCCGCTGCTGGCGCAACCGCCGCATCGAGAGCGCTAACCGCAACACAATCAAGTTTGAGTGATAACACTCCGCTATACTAAAACATCAGCGGGTTGCCTGGCAAAGGGGCAACCCCCTGATGTTTTTTGGGGTTCTTTATCTTTATAGGAACTCCCACACAGAGTAATACCACCAAGAAATTTGTTGGTACAAACTGAATATTGTGAACAAGGTCATCAGCACAAACGCGATTACCTTCAATGTTGTGTTCCTTATCGCAAACACTGGGATAAAGTTGATGAGAATGAGCAGGATTCCCAAAATGAGATACACGATTGCAAGACTCGGACTATAGAATCCTCCACCCGAAGCAATCAAAGATCGACCCAAAGAAAGCACAATCAAAGTGATAACCCATGCAAATACTGCCATGCCAGCCATGTCCTTGCCTTTCTTTTCCCTGGGCGCGGCCGGCACTGGTGTCGTTTGTTTGGGAGCAGCAGTAGCAGGTGCCACAGGAGCGGGCGCAGCCTGTACAGGAACAGCTTGTTTGGATGCGGCAGGAGGAACAGGTACAGCCGGAATCGGTACCGCCTGGACATGGGGCGCTTGTGGCACGGGTGGGGTTGGAGGTACCTGGTTTACATTAGGTGTAGGGGGTGGAGTTGCGCTACGGAACAAATCCGTTAGTTCATCAACGGTACTCGCCGCAACCCAGTCGTTCAGGCCTTCACGCCACACGAGGGTAGCAGGAGTAACAGAATCTTTGAGAGATTCCTTGCTCACGGGACCGCGCCGCTCATTAGCACTGTCTAGATAGTAATATTCTGCCATATTAGTAAATGAGATTGTAAATAATTATGCTTCTTTATTTTTCTTTTTCTTGGGAGCAAACATGTTGAGCACCCAGCCCACGATGCTCAGCACCACGCTGAAGATCATCGCATTGAAAAACTTGCCCATACCGCTGCCCGCGATAACGAAATGGTCGCCCACGCACCATGAGCACAACAGCACCATCAGGGCATTGATTGCAAACGTGAACAGTCCCAGCGTGAGAATGTTGACAGGCAAGGAGAAAAACTTGACCACAGGGCGTATTGTCGCATTGATAATGCCCAGCACTACTGCCACCAGGATTGTCGCCCACCAGGGGGAAATAGTCACGCTATCCATGAACCATGCAGTAATTCCAACCGAGAGGGCCGAAATAATAAGTTTGATTATCATAGCACTAAATATTTTATTACACATGCAAAGATAAAAAAACATTCGACACATAGCAAAAAAAATCGCAAAAAACTCGGTTATTTGCCAACAAATAACTAATTTCGCACATGCAAACTGAAATAAACTTGTATGAGCAACTCCATAAGTAAAATAGCGAACAACGCCCGCGACTATTTTTTTATTATTCTAGGCCTTACATTATACACCTTTGGCTTGTCGGCATTCATCATCCCTAACCACGTCGTCACCGGCGGTGTAGTAGGTATTGCTACACTCACTCACTTTGCCTTTAACTGGAACGTGGCTATCGTCAACTATAGCATCAACGTGGCTCTGCTCGTCGCAGCTTTCCACACTGTGGGCAAGCAGTTTGTGCTGCGCACGATTTTTGGTGCTACAATGTCGAGTGCTCTGCTCTATTTCTTCGTGCCGCTATTTGACGCGCCTGTTGTCAACGAGCAGCCGTTCATGTGCGTCATCATCGGTGCTGTGCTGTGCGGCATGGGAGTGGGAATCGTGTTCTCACACAACGGCAGTTCGGCAGGAACCGACATCCTGGCGGCAATGGTCGCGAAATATACCAATATCTCATTCGGGCGCATGATGCTCTACTGCGATGTTATCATCACCTCATCTTCCTACTTTATTTTCCACCAAATCGACATCATCGTTTATGGTCTTGTGTTCATGGTGATATTCTCATTTACTGCCGACTGGATTATCAATAACAACCGACAGGCTGTGCAGTTCATGATTATTTCAGAGCGATGGGAGGACATCGCCAACGCTATCAACAACGATGCCAACCGCGGCTGCACGCTGGTGCACGGAACTGGTTGGTACACCAAGCAAGACGTGAAAATGCTCTTTGTGGTGGCACGCAGGTATGAAAGCGTTAACATCTTCCGCATCACCAAGGCCATTGACCCCAACGCATTCATCACGCAGACTAATGTCAACGGCGCTTATGGCGTGGGATTTGACGAGGTGAAAGTGCGCCTCAAGAAGTACAAGCCGCAAATCAGCGACGAGTGCATGACACCCGAGGATATGCTCAAGCAAGCATACGCACAGAGAAACGATAAAGACAATACCCAACGATAACCGAATTGAGAATGAAAAGATTTTTCTTGTTATTGGCAATTTTTGCTTGCGCGGTGAGCGTGCAGGCAATACAGCGTCCGCCACTGGCTGTGGGATTTACCTACAACTATGCCACCGAGTATAAGCAGCACGGGTTGGGCGTGAAGTTGCAGGCACCACTGGGACGGCACTTGCGCATCGAGCCCGAAATCATCTACTTCAATGAAAACCACGACGTGACCACACTGCATCTCAACGTCAATGTGCACTACTTGCTGCCCATGTCGTCAAGGCTAAACATCTATCCCTTTGCCGGCGTGGGATATAGCCACTGGGGCTATGTGGGGCCCAACGCCAACCGATGGGGGGTGAACCTGGGCGGTGGCATCGACTACGACCTGGGACGACGCTGGGGATTCATGGGAGAACTGCGAGTGAACGCCGTGTCAAGAGAAACACAAATCATCCCCACGCTAGGTGTGAAATACCAGTTTTGAAATTATAAGGGTAACTGCACAGCAATGCCAATCTAGCGGACACCCCGCGCAGATTTCACTGATAACACAGATTTAATTTGTTATAGCTGAAAGAAATTAAAATAATTAGAATAATTTCTAAATCAGAGCGATCACTTCACATATTTTGCTAGGAACTGCTTCACTTGGGCTGTGTACTCGGCAGGGTGGTCGCTATAAGCGTAAGCATGGATTGACCCCTTTGCAAGCCACAGCTGCTTGGGACCGGGGTGAGCGTCATACACCTCTTGCACCATATATGTGGGCACAAAGTCATCGTTGTCGCCATGGATGAAGAGCATGGGCACCTTGCTTTTCTTTACCTGCTCGACAGGAGCATCCTCGGCAAACGACCATCCGTAGCACATCTTGCACAAGGCACTTGTGGTGTACATGAGCGGGAACTGAGGCAGCCCAAACTGATCTTTAAGCTGAGCCGAGAACTCGTCCCATGCGCTTGTGTAACCGCAGTCTTCGACAATGGCTTTGACGCACGGCGGCAGCTGTTCGCCACTCACGTTCATCACAGTGGCAGCACCCATCGACAGGCCGTGGAGCACCATCTGGGTGGCAGGGGCGTCGCCACGGTACATGCTGTCGGCAACGGCAATCCATCGCAGCAGTTCAAGGCGCTCGTTCCAACCCATCCCTATGTAATCGCCCTCGCTCTCGCCGTGAGCGCTGAGTTCGGGCAGGAGGATATTGTAGCCCATGTCGTGCTGGAACAGATAGCCCATGCTGAGCATCGTCAGTCCAGTGTCCTTATAGCCATGCACCAGAATCGCAGTGCGTGTGGTAGCCGAGTCGGCGGGCATGTAGAAGGCATGCAGTTTCTTGCCGTCGTAGGTGATAGTGGTGTCGCGCAACGCACCGGCAGCAATGATGCTGTCGGCCCACGGCTTGACCAGAGGCGTGCGCTCGCCTAGGCGTTCCAGAGCCTCAGCACGACTACGCTGGAGGGGGCTAAGCGAGAAATTAAGCATATACACACTAGCGCCAGTCACCATGAGCACCAGCACTCCTAACACTATGAGCGATATCTTTACAGTCTTTTTCATGTTGCAAAATTAATAAAATTTTATTAGAAATGTGTGTCTTGATGTGTAATCTGTGAGCAAAATTGCGTAACTTTGCACAATTATATACTAATAGGGAATAATAAACTAATAATATTATGTCAGAAGAAATCAAAAAACAACAAGACGAAATGTCTTTGCCCGACAACGCGTTTAGCGAGTTGAAGCTGGGTGAGAAGTACGTTCCTGTGATGCGCCCCGACCGCCAATACCCCGAGGTTACACCTTACTCGGTGTCGCTGGGTCTCATCATGGCAGTCATCTTTAGTGCGGCGGCGGCCTACTTGGGACTCAAGGTGGGTCAGGTGTTTGAAGCGGCTATTCCCATTGCAATTATAGCAGCGGGTATTGCTGGCGTGACTAAACGCAAGGACTCGCTGGGCGAGAATGTGATGATCCAGAGTATCGGTGCCGCCAGCGGTATCGTTGTGGCTGGTGCTATCTTCACCCTGCCTGCGCTCTACATCCTGCAGGCCAAGTACCCTGAGATTACTGTTAATTTCCTCGAGGTGTTCCTGAGTTCACTGCTTGGTGGCTTGCTGGGCATCCTGTTCTTCATCCCCTTCCGCAAGTACTTCGTGAGCGACATGCACGGCAAGTTCCCCTTCCCCGAGGCTACTGCTACTACCCAGGTGCTCATTAGCGGACAGAAGGGCGGTAGCGATGCTAAACCGCTGCTCATCGCCGGACTGGTGGGCGGATTGTATGACTTCTTTGCCTCTACCTTCAAGTGGTGGGCCGAGGATATCTCCACATCCATTATCCCCGCAATGTCGCACATGACCGACAAGCTCAAGATGGTGTTCAAGATCAACACTGGCGCTGCAGTGCTGGGCCTTGGCTACATCGTGGGTCTGCGTTACAGCTTCATCATCTTCGCTGGTAGTGCTTTCATTTGGTGGATTATTGTTCCTCTCATGGGTACCAATCCCGAACTCGCAGGTTCGTCGGCCGAGGAAATTTTCAAGGGCGGCGCACGCTTCATTGGTATCGGTGGTATTGCGATGAGCGGAATCATAGGCATCATCAAGTCTTGGGGCGTTATCCGCAATGCCGCTGGTCTCGCTGGCAAGGCGTTCAAGGGCGGCAACAAGGATGAGAAGGTGGAGCGTCACCAGAAGGATATCTCAATGAAGATTCTTGCGTTCTCGCTGCTGGCTGCGCTTGCAGTAACATTCGTGTTCTTCTATGTGGGTGTTATCCACAACTTGATGCAGACCATCGTTGCATTCTTCGTGGTTGTAGTGATTGCGTTCCTCTTTACCACCGTGGCTGCCAATGCGATTGCCATCGTGGGCAGTAACCCCGTGAGCGGCATGACGCTGATGACCCTTATCGTGGCATCGGGTATCTTCGTTGCTGTGGGACTCGATGGCGCACGCGGCATCGTGGCATCTATGGTTATTGGTGGCGTGGTTTGTACGGCGCTGTCAATGGCTGGCGGTATGGTTACCGACATGAAGATTGGTTATTGGCTGGGCACAACCCCAGCTAAACAGCAGACATGGAAGGCTGTGGGCACACTGCTCTCGGCAGCGACCGTGGGTGGAGTGATGATAGTCCTGAACAAGACCTACGGTTTTGTGGGCGACAACGCTCTCGTTGCTCCCCAGGCCAATGCGATGGCAGCCGTTATCGATCCTCTCATGATGGGTGGCGACACACCCTGGTTGCTCTACATCGTGGGCGCAATCCTTGCTCTGCTTCTCAACTGGCTCGGCGTTCCTGCGTTACCTTTCTCTCTGGGTATGTTCATCCCCTTGCAGCTCAACACTCCGTTGCTCGTGGGCGGTATCATTAGCTGGTTTGTCAGCTCACGCAGCAAGAATGCAGAGGTCAACAAGGCACGCAACGAGCGCGGCACTCTGCTCGCCAGCGGTTTCATCGCCGGCGGTGCCCTCATGGGTGTAGTGAGTGCTGGCATGGTATTCTTCGGCTTCGACTACAAGCATGGTTTGAGCGAGGTTACTACCAACTGGATTGCTGTGGCAATGTATGTGGCTCTCATCATCTACCTCACAGTATCTTGCCTCAAAGCCAAGAAAGATAAGTAAAATACTGGTTTAGATACCTCTAAAGGTGGCTCTGCACAACTTGTGGAGCCACTTTTTTGTTCGCCCAGCACGAACGTGTTCTAACGGGTGCAAGTCCCCAAGCCGCCCTAACAGTGGGAAGGCTACAGCCGAAAGCAAGGGTGTCCGTCGCGAGGTGGAATCTGAAGGAAGCCGTAGGCAAACATCTGGCCCG